>DASSKL010000080.1 GCA_035690485.1 Mycobacteriales bacterium
CTGCCTCGCCTTGGGGTTGGACCGCACCCACTCGAGCTCACGCTCGATCTCCCGCTTGCGTTTGGCGTCCTTCTGGCCCTCGACCTTGATGCGGGCCGCCTTCGTGTCGAGGTAGGTCGTGTAGTTGCCCTCGTAGGGGTACGCCCGGCCGCGGTCGAGCTCGAGGATCCACTCGGCGACGTTGTCGAGGAAGTAGCGGTCGTGAGTGACCGCGAGCACGGTGCCGGCGTACTGCGCAAGGTGCTGCTCGAGCCACTGCACGCTTTCCGCGTCGAGGTGGTTGGTCGGCTCGTCGAGCAGCAGCAGGTCGGGCTGCAGCAGGAGCAGCCGGCACAGCGCGACCCGGCGGCGCTCGCCGCCGGACAGGACGGTCACATCGGCGTCCGGCGCCGGCAGCCGCAACGCGTCCATCGCCTGCTCGAGCCGGGCGTCGAGGTCCCACGCACCGCTGTGGTCGAGCTTGACCTGCAACTCCCCCATCTCGTCGAGGAGCTGCTGCATCTCGTCGCCGTCGGCGGTGCCGAGCTTCTCGGTGATCTCGTTGTAGCGGTCGAGGGCCTGGCGGACCTCCGCGACCCCCTCCTCGACGTTGCCCCGGACGTCCTTGGCCTCGTTGAGCGGCGGCTCCTGCAGCAGGATGCCGACGCTGTAGCCGGGCGTCAGGGTCGCGTCACCGTTGGACGGTTGGTCGAGACCCGCCATGATCTTCAGCACGCTGGACTTGCCGGCGCCGTTGGGCCCGACGACGCCGATCTTGGCGCCCGGGAGGAACGCCAGCGTGACGTTGTCGAGGATCACCTTGTCGCCATGCGCCTTGCGCACGTTGCGCATGGAGTAGATGTACTGCGCCATTGCTCCAGACTACGGGCCTCGACCGCCCCCTCGGACGGTCACGCCGCCTCGGTGGAGTAGCGCTGCTCCGGCACCGTTTCGGCGGCCGGTGCATCGGCCGGTGCGGCCACCGGCTGCGGCTGCGCGCGCTCCGGCTTGACCGGCTTGGCCGTGGCGAACGTGAGGTCGACCGACACGGAGTCGGCGTTGATGGACCAGTTGTCGCGCTCTGTGCCGTCCTTGCCCCGGTAGGTGTCCCGGTTGAGGCGGCCCACGACGACGACCCGGTCGCCGCGGGTGACGGACTCGTGAACGTGGTCGGCCAGCTGCCGCCAGCACGTCACGTCGAAGTACATCGTCGTCTCGTTCGACCAGGCGCCCGTGCCGCGGTCGAACCGCCGCGGCGTGGCGGCGATGCTGAAGTTGAGGACCGAGGACTGGTCACGGGTGAACCGCTTCACAGGCTCCTTGGTGATGTTGCCGGCCACGGTGATCCGCACGTCGTTCATCGCTGCCTCCGCTGTGCTCCGGGTCGAGGCGGCCGGACCGCCGCCGCAACCGCAGCGTCGTACGCCGCAGAACGCCGCGACCAGGGCCGCGACAAGATCTGTGGGCAGCGCCCCGGCACCTACGATTGCCTGTGGGCGCCCGTAGCTCAGTCGGATAGAGCGGGGACCTTCTAAGTCCAGGGTCGCAGGTTCGAGTCCTGCCGGGCGCGCCCAGCCGACAGGCCCACGCGGCGCTTGACGGGTTGACTCCGGGGTAGGCGACGCCCGTAAGGTCGGTGTCCGAGACGAGTCCCGCCGAAGGCAGGTGACATGCGCGTTCTGCTCATCCACCCCAGCCCGCTGCTGTACTCCGAGCTCTACATCCGCCTGGAGCCGCTGGGGCTCGAGCGGGTGGGCACGGCGGCGCTCGCCGCCGGCCACGACGTACGCGCCATCGACCTGCAGACCCACTCGACGAGCGAGTTGATCGCCGAGCTCGGCAGCTTCCGCCCCGAAGCGGTCGGCTTCTGCGGCAACTACCTCGCCAACGTGCCCGAGGTGCTCGACCTCGCCGGCCTGGTCAAGCGCCTGACCGGCGCCTTCGTCTTCGTGGGCGGTCACTCCACGTCGTTCATCGCGAAGGACATCCTCGAGCAGGCGCACGGCACGGTCGACTGCGTCGTCCGCGGCGAGGGCGAGCGGATCACGCCGATGCTGCTGGAGGCGTGCCGCGACGGCGACGTGCACACCCTGCCCGGTGTCGTCACGCTCGAGGGGTCCGGCCCGGCACCGCTGATGATCGACACACTCGAGGAGTGCCCGCCGACCCGCAGCCTCACCAACCGGCGGCGCAAGTACTTCATCGGCACCCTCGACCCCTGCGCCTCCATCGAGTTCAGCCGCGGCTGCCCCTGGGACTGCTCCTTCTGCAGCGCCTGGACGTTCTACGGCCGCAGCTACCGCAAGGCCGACCCGGTCGCGGCCGCCGAGGAGCTCGCCGCGATCGAGGAACCCAACGTCTTCATGGTCGACGACGTGGCGTTCATCAAACCCGAGCACGGCGACGCGATCGCCAGCGAGGTCGAGCGCCGCAAGGTGCGCAAGGAGTACTACCTGGAGACCCGCAGCGACGTGCTGCTGCGCAACACCGAGGTGTTCGAGCGCTGGCGGCGGCTCGGGCTCAACTACATGTTCCTGGGCATGGAGGCGCTCGACGAGCAGGGCCTCGACCACTACCGCAAGCGCACGAACATCGACGAGAACATGCAGGCGCTCGAGGTGGCCCGCAAGATCGGGCTCACCGTCGCCATCAACCTCATCGTCGACCCGCAATGGGACGAGAAGCAGTTCCAGCTGGTGCGCGACTGGGCAATGTCGGTGCCGGAGATCGTGCACCTGACCGTGATGACGCCCTACCCGGGGACCGAGATCTGGCACACCGAGGCCCGCAAGCTGACGACGCGCGACTACCGGCTCTTCGACATCCAGCACGCCGTGCTGCCCACGAAGCTGCCGCTGCCGCGGTTCTACGAGGAGCTGGTCAAGACGCAGGGCGTGATCGCCCGCAAGCACCTCGGGGTGGCGGCGGTGGCCAAGACGTTCGGCCTCATCGGCAACCGGTTGGTGCACGGCCAGACCAACTTCGTCCGGATGCTCTGGCGCTTCAACAAGGTCTACAACGCCCAGCGCCAGCTGCACGACCACGACCGGGTCAGCCGCTACGAGCTGCCGATCCCCCAGCACCGCGAGATCAAGCAGCGCGACCGGCGCGACCTCTACATCCACACCCAGCCGATCCGTCGCCGCGAGGACACCGTCGAGGTCGGCTGACCCGTACGTCCCACCATCGCGAACCCTCGGCACCGTAGTCTGTGCGCCGTGTCCGAGGTCCTGGTCTGGGTCGACTGCGAGATGACCGGGCTCGACCTCACCCGCGACGCGCTGGTCGAGGTGGCCGTCCTGGTCACCGACTCCGAGCTCACGATCCTCGACGAGCAGGGTCTCGACCTGGTGCTGACGGCTCCGCAGGAGACGCTCGACGGGATGGAGCAGGTCGTCCGCGACATGCACACCCAGTCGGGGCTGCTCACCGAGATCGCCACTGCCACCACCACGGTCGAGGAGGCGCAGCAGCAGGTCCTCGACTATGTACGCCGCTTCGCCCCGGAGCCCCGCAAGGCGCCGCTCTGCGGCAACTCGGTCGCGACCGACCGAGGCTTCCTGGCGCGCGACATGCCGGAGTTCGACGCCTGGCTGCACTACCGGATCGTCGACGTGTCGAGCATCAAGGAGCTGTGCCGCCGCTGGTACCCCCGCGTCTACTTCAGCGCGCCGGCGAAGAACGGCGGGCACCGCGCGCTCGCGGACATCAGCGAGTCGATCCGGGAGCTGCGCTACTACCGCTCGACGGTGTTCGTCCCGGGTCCCGGTCCCGACACGCCGACGGCTCGCGCGGCGGCCGAAGCCGTCTCCGGCACGAGCCCCGCGAGCGGCTGAATCCCGCGCGGGCAGGCGCTCCCAGGCCGGTACACTGATCGGGCCGCGCGGCGCGTTCGCGGCGGCGATGGTGGGTGTAGCTCAGCTGGTAGAGCACCGGGTTGTGGTCCCGGGTGTCGCGGGTTCAAGTCCCGTCACTCACCCCAACGCGTCACGTGGCGGCACTGAGCGCAGGCGGGGGCCGGACAAGACGTCAACTGCGGACCCCGACCGCGATCAGCCCCTGCCGCTCGGACACCAGGGGTTGGCCGGCGCACCGGCGCAGGGGTCGGGCATCGACGGCAGCGTCGCCGACTGCGGGTCGGTGAGCGAGCGCGCGCCCGGAAGCGGGTGCATGACGACCTTCGACCGGCGCGGGTAGTTGGAGCCCGGCAGGCAGGCGCTGCTGCCCTGGACGGGACCGATGGCGATGGACGCCGAGTCACACGCGACCTCGTCGGCGAACAGCGCGTTCGCGTCGGGCAGCGTGGTCTGCCCGGTGCACTCCGGGTAGAGCGACTCCAACATCGGCGGCGAGGTGGTCAGCCCGGCGGGATCGGTATTGGCCCCGAAACAACTCGGCGGGTTGGGCTCGGTGCTCACCGCGCCGATGTCGCCGTTGGTCGGGTTGCCGAAGCCGCCGTTGTGCGTGAACGCGTTGTGGAAGACGGCGTTGCCGTAGTCGTCGTACAGGCAGACCGCCGGGGTCGAGGTGCCGCCGGTGCACGGCGGTCCGCTGTCGGGGAACGGCACCACGATGACGCCCCAGGCGTCGTTGTTGGCGAAGACGTTGTCCATCACGGTGTCGTTGCGCGCCCCGGACAGCGACAGGCCGGTGCCCAAAGGCCCGGCAGCCGCCAGGCCCGACCCCGGCACGTTGGGGTCGTTGTTGTCGTGCACGTAGTTGTGCATGAACACCCAGCAGGAGTGGGTGTGCGTGATCGGGCTGATGGCCCCGTTGGGGCACGAACCGTCCTGCGGCGGCGGGTTGTCGCCGTTTTGGCTGTTGGTGTCGAAGCCGTCCTCGTTGTGGTCGAACTCGGAGTTCTCCACGACCAGTCGCCCACCGGAGTTGGAGCCGGAGTAGCCGAGCGCGTTGTACTCCGCCCATGCGTGGTTGACGGTCTGGTCGCACACCTGCTGGCAGGCACCGATGTAGTAGCCGGAGTCGCTGAAGTTGCTGGCGTAACCCTGATCGAAGCTGCCGCCGGACCAGTCGCTGGAGAAGATGCCGTACTGCGCAGCCGTCGACTCGTCGGCGAAGTAGGTCGACGTGGTGGTCAGGTAGTTGCCCCAGAACCCGTGCCCGCCGATCTTGGCGCTGTCCTCGCCGCCGTTCCACCAGACCTCGTTACCGGTGCTGCCGTCGTGACCGGCGCCGCCCTGGAAGTTGCAGACCGTGAGGTTCTCGACCCAGACGTTGTCGGCCTTCCAGACCATGACGCCGTCGAGCCCCGCCCCCTTGCCCTGCTCCAGCGGACCGGCGTTCTGGTCCTGGGCGCGCGTGCTGCACGTGGGCCCTGACTTCGTCCCGTCCACGATGACGGTGTCGCGGTTCATGCCGCGCAGATGGATGAGCGGCTTCGTGATGAGTACGCCGGCCGGCGGGCCGCCTGCGGGAGAGCTGGACGTCCGGGTCTTGTAGTCGCCGGGTGCGACGAGCACCCAGTCGCCCGGTTGCGCCGCGTTGACGGCAGCCTGGATCGAGCTGTACTGACCGTGGATTCCCTTGTAGGTCCCCACCCGCAGCACCTGCGGGTGGTGGCCGGAGACGGCGATGGCCGGGGTGGCCAGGGCAGCGAGCAGGGCAGTGGCGGCCGCACCGGCCAACGGCTTGTTCATGATGCGCGCATTGCATCGCTCCCCGACCGGCCGGACAAGAGAGGTTGCGGGGCTGCCGCGTCCGTGCCTGTCGTCCGGGTCGGCGGCTCCCCCACTCCTACCCCGACCTGCGTGAGAGCGGAGTTCCGGTCGGGTGGGACGCCGTGAAACGGTAGGGGCCAGGCACTATCGAGGGGAACAGCCGTGGACTACGTGAAGTTCGGCCGCACCGGCATGGACGTCTCGCGCATCTGCCTGGGGTGCATGAGCTACGGCGTCCCCGAGCGCGGCGGCCACCCGTGGTCGCTCGACGAGGAGCGGTCGCGACCGTTCATCCAGCGGGCGCTCGAGCTCGGCATCAACTTCTTCGACACGGCGAACGTCTACTCCGACGGCACCAGCGAGGAGATCGTCGGCCGCGCGCTGAAGGACTTCGCCAACCGCGACGAGATCGTCATCGCCACGAAGGTGCACGGCGTCATGCGCCAGGGCCCCAACGGCTGGGGCTTGTCGCGCAAGAACATCATGGCCGAGATCGACCACAGTCTGCGCCGGCTCGGCACCGACTACGTCGACCTCTACCAGATCCACCGGTGGGACCGGCGTACGCCGATCGAGGAGACCGTCGAGGCGCTGCACGACGTCGTGAAGGCGGGCAAGGCCCGCTACGTCGGCGCCTCGTCGATGTGGGCATGGCAGTTCAGCAAGTCGTTGCACGTCGCGGAGCTGAACGGCTGGACGAAGTTCGTCTCGATGCAGAACCACTACAACCTGCTCAACCGTGAGGAGGAGCGGGAGATGCTGCCGCTGTGCGCCGACCAGGGCATCGCGGTCATCCCCTGGAGCCCGCTGGCCCGGGGCCGGCTCACCCGAGACTGGGACGAGACGACCGAGCGGTCGCAGACCGACGAGTTCGGCAAGTCGCTCTACGACACCACCGGCGACGATCGGGTCATCGTCGAGCGAGTGGCGCAGGTGGCGAAGGAGCGCGGCGTGCCGCGGGCGCAGGTCGCGCTCGCGTGGATGCTGTCGAAGAAGGTCGTCACCGCACCGATCATCGGCGCAACCAAGCCGCACCACCTCGACGACGCGGTCGCGGCGGTCGACCTGAAGCTCACCGACGACGAGATCGCGACGCTGGAAGAGCCCTACCACCCGCACCCGGTGATGGGCTTCCGGTAGCAGCGGTGCGGGTGCGCCGCAGGCTCGCCACGGTCGCCGTCGCGAGGATCAGCACGATGACGACGAGCGACATCCACGTCGGGATGTCGGGGACCGACGCCCCCGACTCGTGCGCCGCGTGCAGCACCAGCTTGCCGCCGATGAACGCCAGGATCGCGGCCAGGCCGAACCGCAGGTAGACCAGCCGGTCCAGCAGCCCGGCGAGCAGGAAGTAGAGCTGGCGCAGCCCCATCAGCGCGAACGCGTTGGCGGTCAGCACGAGGTAGGGCTCCTGGGTCAGCCCGTAGATGGCCGGGATCGAGTCGAGGGCGAACAGCACGTCGGTGAGCCCGATGGCCACCATGACCAGCGCGAGCGGTGTCGCCAGCCGCCGCCCGTCACGAACGGTCGTCAGCCGCGCGCCGTCGTAGTCGCTGGTCGTCGGCACCAGCCGGGCGACCAGCCGGTAGGCCGGGTTGCGGGTGGGGTCGGGTTCCTTCTCGCCGCCGCGCAGCAGCTGCACCGCGGTGACGATCAGGACCGCGCCGAAGGCGTAGAACGTCGCGCTGAACGCGTCAAGCGCCGCCGCACCGGCCGCGATGAAGCCGGCGCGCAGGACCAGTGCGGTGACGATCCCGACGAGCAGCACCCGCTGCCGATAGGCCGGCGGTACGCCGAACGACGTGAGGATCAGCGCGAAGACGAACAGGTTGTCGACGGACAGGCTGTACTCCGTGAGCCAGCCGGCAGTGAACTCGCCGGTCCACCGCCAGCCCGCGACGAACCCCAGGCCGACCGCGAACGCGACGGCGAGGCCCACGTAGACGCCGACCCAGACGGTGGCCTCGCGCATCGAGGGCACGTGGGGCCGGCGCACGCTCAGCGCCACGTCGAGACTCACGACCGCCGCGAATCCGGCGACGGTCAGAGCCCAGACCCAGATCGGGATGTCGAGCACGAGCGGCTCCTTCGGCAGCGACGGCTGCCGAAGGTCTCTCCCACCGCAGGGCGGCCGTGGCACCGGGCCCCGCGTCGGGCTGCGGGGCCGTACTGACGATGCCGCGTGGAGGGGTACTCCCCTTCGGACTGACTCCAGAATAGCCGAGCAGTGGTCGCTAGGCCAGCGGCGTCAGCCGCTCCAGGCCGGTCGGCAACGCCGACGCGTGCAGCACGCCGAGCCGCCTGGTGGCCCGGGTCAGCGCCACGTAGAGATCGTGGCCGCCGCGCGGCGAGCCCTCGACGACGAGGCGCGGCTCGACGACGAGGACCGAGTCGAACTCCAGGCCCTTGGCCTCCGCGACCCGCAACACGGCGACCCTGGCGTCGAGGGCCGCTGGCCCGCGCGCCGCGTCGGGCAGTCGCTCTGTGACGGTCTCGGCGACCTCGGCATAGACCGAAGCGGGCAGGAGCACCGCCACCGTCCCCTCGCCGACCTCGGCCTGCTCGGATCGCACGGCGGCGACCAGGGTGTCGGCCAGGGCAGTCCGCTCGACCCGGCGCACCCAGGGCCGGTCGTCGGTCTCCCGCACCGATCGCGGTATCCGCGCGCCACGCTCGGTCGCGGCCAGCACGTCGCCGGCAACCGCCATGATCTGTGCGGGCGTGCGGTAGTTGACGGTCAGCTCGGCGGCGCGCCATCGCCCGGCGACGAACGGGTCGAGCGCATCCGCCCACGACTGCGCGCCACTCGACGACGACGTCTGCGCGATGTCCCCCACCACGGTCATCGACCGGCTGGGGCAGCGGCGGAAGAGCATCCGCCACGCCATCGGGGTGAGCTCCTGCGCCTCGTCGACGATGACGTGGCCGTACTCCCACAGCCACGCGCCGCCGGCGCGCTCGGCGAGGGGTTGGCGGCCGCCGGCCTCCCGGTAGCGCTGCGCCAACTGCTCGGCGCTGACCCGCCCCCGGGTGCCGGTCGCGGCGATCACCTCGGCGGCGTACTGGCGTTCCTCGCGCTCACGGCGCCGGTCCGCAGCACGTTGCAGGATCTCGTCGGGGTCGCCGAGCAGCACCGCGGCCTCGTCGAGCAGCGGCACGTCGGCGGGCGTCCATGCCGAGCCGGGCGGGCGGCGCAGCAACTGCCGCTCGGCCACCGACAGCGGTTCGAGAGAGGACGGGTCGGCGTACATCCCCTCGACCAGCTCGGCCGGGGTCAACCTCGGCCAGCAGGCGTTGACCGCGTCGCGGAACTCGTCGCTGCGCATGAGCGTCCGGGCCACCCACCGCTGCCGCGACAGCTCGGGGTCGCCGGTGACACGGCCGACCTCGCGCACGAGGTGCTGCAGCAGCGCCCTGGCGAAGGTGTAGCGGGCGTGGTTGTGCGGTCGGCGCGAACGTCGCGCCCGGGACACGGCATCGGCCACGACGCGTGGCGGCACCTGCAGGTCGTGCTCGTCGAACGGCACGACCAGCGGCTCGGCCGGTACCGTCTCGCGGGCAGCGACGGCCGCGGCGATCACGTCGACCATGCGCAGGTCACTCTTCAGCGCGACGACGTCGGCACCGTCGTCCGCGCGCACGTCGACCTCGGGCCCGATCCGGTCGGGCGTGGCCAGCACGACCCCGGTCTCGCCGAGCGAGGGCAGCACCGCCTCGATGTAACGGGTGAAGATCCGGTTGGGGCCGACGACGAGTACGCCGCTGCGCTCGAGCCGCTCGCGATGCGCGTAGAGCAGGTAGGCCGCTCGGTGCAGGCCGACCGCGGTCTTGCCGGTGCCGGGACCGCCCTGCACGACGAGCACCCCGCCCAGATCGGCGCGGATGATCTGGTCCTGCTCGGCCTGGATCGTGGCGACGATGTCACGCATGTGCCCGGTGCGGCTCTCCGAGAGCGCGGCGAGCAGCACGGCCTGCCCCGATAGGGTGGCCCGGTCGTCGGCGGAGATGGTGTCAAGGTCGAAGACGTCGTCGTCGATGTCGACCACCCGCCGGACCCTCAGCCGCAGGTGCCGCCGGCGGACCACGCCGAGCGGGTTCGCCGGCGTCGCGCGGTAGAACGCCTCGGCGGCCGGTGCCCGCCAGTCGACGAGCAGCGTCTCCTGCGCGTCGTCGAGCAGTCCGATGCGGCCGATGTAGTGCCGCTCGCCACCGACCAGGTCGAGCCGGCCGAAGCAGAGGCCGGCCTCGGCGGCGTCGAGCCGGGCCAGCCGGTCCTCGTACATCGTCGCGAAAGCGTCGCGCTCGCTGCGCGCCTGCGGGGTGCCGCTCGCGCCGCGTCGGCGTACCTCCCGCAGCTGGTCGCGCGACTGGGCCCGCAGCCGGTCGAGGCGGCCGTAGAGCCTGTCGACGTAGGCCTGCTCGCGCGCGAGCTCCGCCTGCTTGGCGTCCGTCACCGCCCGGGCGCGTGGCGCGGCCAGGGGGCCGCCTGCTCGTAGATGCGCGCGAGCCGCAGGACCACGTCGTCGCGGTGCCGCCGCGCGGTGATCTGCAGCCCGACCGGCAGGCCGTCGCTGGTGGTGCCGGCGGGCAGCGAGATCGCGGGGTTCCAGCAGAGGTTGGCCAGCATGGTGAACGGCACCGGGCCGCTGTTGCGGGCGTCCTTGCCATCGATGGTGAACGGCAGCGGGCCTTCCGCGGCGAACGCCGGCACCGCCGTCGTCGGGGTGAGCAGCAGGTCGACGTCGGCGAACAGCTCGGCGACCTCGACCTCGAGCCGGTTGCGGCGCTTGACCTGCCGGGCGAACTGCGCGACGGAGTACGACGCGGTGACCTCGAGCGATCGGCGGTTGTCGGGCATGAACTCCTCGGCCCGCTCAGGGAACATGCCGCGCTCGACGTCCATGTTGATGTCGACGGCACCGAGCCCCCACCAGGCCCGCAGCGGGTTGGTCGGGGCGAACGGCCGGTCGATCTCGCGCAGTCCGGCCACGGAGACCAACGTGTCGGCGGCAGCGCGCGCGAGCTCCGCCACCTCGGGGTCGACGACGGCGAAGCCGAGGTCGAGTGACCACGTGGCGGTCAGGCCGCCGACGTCGAGCTCCTCGATGGCCCGCTCGTAGCAGACGCCGGAGGGCGGCAGCGACCCGCGGTCGCGATCGTCGGGACCGGCGGTGACGTCGAGGTGGCGGGCGGCGTCGGCGACGGTGGTGACCATCGCGCCGCGCACGCTGGTCTCGCTCTCGTGCGCCCCGTCGAAGGGGATGCGGCCGTACGACGGCTTCAAACCGAGCAGCCCGGTGAACGCGGCGGGGATCCGGGTCGACCCGCCCCCGTCGCTCGCGGTCGCGAAAGGCACCATCCCGGCGGACACGGCCGCCGCCGACCCTCCGCTCGACCCGCCCGGCGTGCGGGTCGGGTCCCACGGGTTGCGCGTCACGCCGCAGGCCTTGGTCGCGGTGAAGCAGGTCGCCCCGAACTCCGGTGCGGTCGTCTTGCCGAGCGGCACGGCGCCCGCCGCCCGCAGTCTGGCCACCTGCATGGAGTCGGCCGCTGCGGGCGGATGGCCGGCGTAGAGCAGCGAGCCGTGACCGGTCGGCATGCCGGCGCAGTCCTCAAGGTCCTTGACCCCGAACGGCACGCCGGCAAACGGCCCCGGGTCCTCGCCGCGGGCCACCATCGCGTCGACCCGCTCGGCGGCCGCCCGGGCCAGGTCGGGGGCCAGGTGGCTGAAGGCGTTGAGCTCGGGGTCCATGGCCTCGATGAGAGCCAGGCACTCGTCGAGCGCCTCGACCGCCTTGAGCTCGCCGCGGCGTACCGCTTCAGCGGTCTCGATCACCGTGCGCATTCTTGTGACCGTATCTCCCGGTCAGGCCAGGGCGACGAGGTCGGCGAGCTCCGGCCGCCAGACGTCCTCGACCCCGTCGGGCAGCAGCAGCACCCGGTCGGGACCGAGCGCCGCGACCGCACCCTCGTCGTGGGTGACCAGCACGATCGCCCCGCGGTAGCTGCGCAGCGCCTCGAGCACCTGCTCGCGGCTGGCCGGGTCGAGGTTGTTGGTGGGCTCGTCGAGCAGCAGCACGTTGGCACTGGACACGACGAGCAGGGCGAGGGCGAGCCGGGTCTTCTCGCCGCCGGACAGCGTCCCGGCCGGCTGGAAGACCGTGTCGCCGGAGAACAGGAAAGAGCCCAGCACCTTGCGCTGCTCGACCTCCGGCAGGTCGGGGGCCGCCGAGGCGAGGTTCTCCAGCACGGTGCGGCGCGGGTCGAGGGTCTCGTGCTCCTGCGCGTAGTAGCCGAGCCGCAGCCCGTGCCCGGGCTCGACCTGGCCGGTGTCGGGCGGCTCGAGACCGGCCAGGATCCGCAGCAGCGTCGTCTTGCCCGCCCCGTTGAGGCCGAGGACGACGACGCGGCTGCCGGCGTCGACGGCGAGGTCGACATCGGTGAACACCTCGAGCGATCCGTAGCACTTCGACAGCTCGCTCGCGGTGAGTGGCACCCGGCCGCACGCCGCCGGCTCCGGGAAGCGCAGCTTGGCGACCTTGTCCTGCTGGCGCACGTCTTCCAGGTCGGTGAGCATGCGCTCGGCCCGGCGCAGCATGTTCTGCGCGGCGACGGCCTTCGTAGCCTTGGCCCGCATCTTCTCCGCCTGCGTCTGCAGGGCCGCGGCCTTGCGCTCGGCGTTTGCACGCTCACGCCGACGTCGCCGCTCGTCGACCTCGCGGGTGGCGAGGTAGGCCTGCCAACCGACGTTGTAGACGTCGAGCGAGCACCGGTTGGCATCCAGGTGCAGGACCTTGTTGACCGTCGCGTCGAGCAGCGACACGTCGTGGCTGATCACGACGAGACCGCCGCGGTGCGAGCGCAGGAAGTCGCGCAGCCAGACGACCGAGTCGGCGTCAAGGTGGTTGGTCGGCTCGTCGAGCAGCAGGGTGTCGGCGCCGCTGAACAGGATGCGCGCCAGCTCGACCCGGCGGCGCTGGCCGCCCGACAGCGTGCCGAGCGGCTGCCCGAGCACCCGGTCGGGCAGGCCGAGGCTGGCGGCCAGCGACGCGGCCTCGGCCTCGGCCGCGTAGCCACCGAGGACGTGGAAACGCTCCTCGGCCACGCCGTAACGGCGCACCGCGCGCTCGTCGCCGGCCGCCATCTTCTGCTCGGCGGCCCGCAGGTCCTGCATCACCTCGTCGAGGCCGCGGGCGGACAGGATGCGGTCGCGGGCGATCTCCGACAGGTCACCCGTGCGGGGATCCTGCGGCAGGTAGCCGACGCTGCCGCGCCGCGTGATGGAGCCGGCCGCCGGGGCGCCCTCACCCGCGAGGATCCGACAGAGCGTGGTCTTGCCGGCGCCGTTGCGGCCGACCAGGCCGACCTTGTCGCCTCGGTTGACCTGGAACGACGCGTGCTCGAGCAGCAGGCGGGCGCCGGCGCGCAGTTCGACGCGTGAAGCAGTGATCATCGGAGGTACCGAGTCTAGTTGGCGACCCGCGCAACCGGCTTTCCTTTATCCACCGGCGGTCGTACGGTCGAGGTACGGCACCGCACGACAACTTGGGGGCGCGCCATGGGCAACAAGAACAAGGGCGGTCGCGAGGCCCGCAAGCCCAAGAAGGACAAGAAGTCCAAGGGCGTGCCGACCGCAACCCACACGGTTCAGCAGGTCGTGCACCCCACGACCCCGCCGGCCACGGCCGGGCACTGACGCTCAGTCGTCGTACCAGTCGTCGCGGCCGAGCAGGCGGGTGATCGCGGCCTTCAGCTCGTCGGGCGTCGTCGCGCCGACCTCGACGGCTGTCCCGTCGGTGTCAACGAAGACGTTCATCGGTACGCCGCGGATGCCGAGCGCCGCCGCGTAGTCGCCGGTCTCGTCGATCAGCACGGTGCCCTCGACGCCGTAGATGTCGCAGAAGTGCCGGGCCTCACCGGCTGGGTCGACGCTCTCCCAGACGTTGACCATGATGATGTCCAGGCCGAACCGGCCTGCGCGGCGGCGTAGGTCCTCGATGACCGGCGCCTCCACGTTGCAGGGGCCTCACCAGCTGGCGAAGAAGTTGAGGATGTACTTCTTCTCCGCCCACTCCCGGCTCTCCCGGATCCGCCCCTCGAGATCGGGCAGCCGGAAGGCCGGGACCCGCTGCCCGGTGAGCGGGTGCGGCGCGCTGGTGACGTCGTCGGCGGGCGGGCCGGTGAGCAGGTCTTCGACCACGATCAGGCTGGCGCTGCCGGCGTTGGAGACGAGCACCCAGCCGGTGACCGGGTCGACCGCGAGGTCGCCCGGACCCTTGCCGACCGGCACCCTCGCCCACTCGCGGCCGTCGTCGGCCCCGACGATGCTGATCGACCCCGCGCCGCGGTTGCACACGTAGAAGCGGTCGCCCGCAGGGGCCTCGGCGACGCCGACGGGCGCCCGCTCGACGGGCACCTCGTCGATGACGCTGCGGTCGTCGAGCCGGACGCGCACGATCGTGCTGTCGAGGGAGTTGGCGATGAACGCCGTGCCCGAGCGAGGGTTGACCGCGACCTTGCAGGGCCCTTCGCCGACCGCGATGCGCTCGACCGGCTCCATGCGCTCGACGTCGACCATCGTGACCGAGGCGGAGAAGAAGTTGACGCAGTAGGCCAGGCCGCGCTCGACGTCGACGTCGATGCTGCCCACGCCGAGCTCGGCGGGGACCACGGCAACCCGCTCAAGGGTGTCGCAGTCGACCACGGAGACCGTGCTGCCGGCCGTGTCGCCGCACAGCAGCAGCCGCCGCTGCGGGTCGTGGCCGAGCCCCGCGGGGTACTCCCCGACCTCGACCTCGTGCACGCGGTTGCCGCCGCGGGTGTCGATCGCCGAGATCGTGTTGCTGCGGGCGTTGGCGCAGAACATGCGGCCGGTCGGCTCGTCGAAGGCGGCGGGGATCGGCTCCTGACCGACCGGGATCTCCTCGACGGCTTCGAGCCGGTCGAGGTCGATGACCGTGACGGCGTTGCTGCGAGAGCAGGAGACGTAGGCCCGGCGCCCCGCGGGGTCGACCGCGACACCCTCCGGGCCCATGCCGACCGGGATCTCGGCGACGATGCGGTAGGCCTCGGTGTGCTGCGGAGCGGGCGGGCCCAGATCGACCAGACACGCGGCGCCGTCGGGGAAAACCGGCGCCACGCCCGGCACCTTCTCTCCGGCAGTCACGTAGCGCACCGCCCTTCGACGTCGGCCCCCCGACATGTCGTGGAGCCATCCAATCAAACACTTGCTGGACTCGCCAAACGACCGTTTCCCCGCGGCCTCCCGGCACATGCGGCACGATGGCCTCGTGTCGCAACGAGCCCGGATCCTGCGGCTCGCGCTGGAGCTGATGGCCCAGGGCGGCGCCGAGGCGATGAGCATGCGCGACCTCGCCGGCGCTGCGGAGATGAACGTCGCGACGCTCTACCACTACTTCCCGTCCAAGCGCGACCTGCTGACCGCGGTGCTCGAGGAGCCGGAGTACCGCAACGTGCTCGACGGCGAGCTGCCCGGAGCCGGGCCGGGCGGCCCGGTCGACGACCTCGCCCAGCTGCTGCAGGAGTCGTGGCAGGTCATGCTCGACGTGCAGGACTACGTGCGGGTGATGGTCGGCGAAGCACTGCGCGGCGACGACGCGGCGCGCAGCGTCGGCTCGAGCCTGCTGGGCACGACCGAGGCAGCGCTGCAGCAGTGGGCGGCCGACGTGCTGCACGAGCGCCAAGCGGCGCGAGCCGCCGCCATCGCCCGGATGCTGCGCGCCGTCATCGTCGGCGTGTTCATCGAGCAGCTGGCCGACGGCAGCGACGACACGTCCTGGTGCGAGCAGCGGGCGCGTGAGCTCGCACCGATGCTGGCCGGCGTCGTACGCCGTGAGGGTGGCGCACCCAAGTCGACGCACCGGCGCTAGCCCGGCCGGGCCCGTCCGCGTCATCACTTGCGCCGCTCACCGGTCCGGGTACCAGGGCGCCGGCGCGACAACCTGGCGGCAGGAGCGTCAGTCGCGCCGCGGGAGGCCGTCGGCCTCCGACAGCGCGCCGTGGAAGCTTTCGTACTGCTGGATGTGGGTGGGGGCGATGAACAGCCCCTCGGCCTCGACGGTCGTCTTGCCGTCGACCTCGATCCGGCCCGAAGCGTAGATCTTGCGGCCCTCACAGCCGTCGTTACGCGCATGCACGACCAGCGGCACGTCGAGCGGCGTGGGCCGGCGATAGGACACGGTCAGCCGGGCGGTCATCCCCGGAGTCCCGGCCGCGCCGTTGGCGTGGCCGAGGATCTGGTCGAGGACGGCAGCGAGCATCCCGCCGTGGACATAGCCGGGCGGGCCCTCATAGGCCCGACCGAAGGTCATGTCGGCCCGCAGGTCCTGGCCGGTGACGGTCGGGAGCAGCGGGATCGCGATCGGGTTGGCGCCCCCGGAGATGGCGTTGTAGCGGCGGACGTCCCAGTCGTCGTCGGGTCGCCGCGCGACGTCGATCAGCTCCGTCGCCTCGCGGACCAGGTCGGCGGCCCGCTTGAGCCGGTCGGCGTCCGCGTGCGTGCGCACGGTGGTGTCGATGAGGCGGCGTACGCCGTCGGCAAGGTCGAACAGCGCGGCCTCGTCGGGGTCGCGCGGGTCGGTGTCGTAGACCGGAGTCACTCCCGAAGTGTGTCAGCCGTGGTTGGCTTGCCGTCATGCCGTACTGGTCGCTGGGCTGGCGAGCGGCCACCGTGCTGGCCGCGGTGCTGGTGGCCGGCAGCGTCGGCGTGCGCCGGCCGAGGGCGCGCAGGCTGGCTCCGGCAGCGCCGGTGCTGCGGGAGCTCGGCATCGTCTTCCTGCTGTTCGCGCTCTGGCTGCTGGCCGGGTCGCACGCGCACACGCACGTGGCCGGGGCGCAGGACCGGGCGATGGACATCTGGCGGGCCGAGCGCTGGCTGCACCTGCCCAGCGAGGTGACCGTGCAGCACGCCGTGCTGCCGCTGCACTGGCTGGTGAGACGGATCAACGACTACTACGCCGGCGCGCACCTGTCCGGCATGCTGATCTTCCTGTGCTGGCTGCTCTGGCGGCACCGCGGCGCCTACGCGCGGGCACGCAACATCGTGGTCCTGCTGACGGCGTCGGCGCTGCTCATCCAGATGGTGCCGGTGGCACCGCCCCGGATGTTCCCGCACCTCGGCTTCGTCGACACGGGCCTGCTCTACCACCAGTCGGTCTACGGCCCGGTGGGCAGCGGCGTGCCGACACAGCTCGCCGCGATGCCGTCGCTTCACGTCGGCTGGTCAGTGCTCGTCGCCGTCGTCGTGGTGGCCGTCAGCACCAGCCGGTGGCGATGGTTGGTGGTGCTGCATCCGCTGGCGACGATGTACGTCGTCGTGGTCACCGCGAACCACTGGTGGTTCGACGGCCTCGCGGCCATCGGGCTGCTCGCCCTGGTCTGGCCGCTAGAGCTGGCGCTGGAGACGGCCTGGCGGCACCTGCCGCCGTTCGCGGTGCCGCAGCCGTTGGCCGGTCAGGCCGCCGAGGGGATCCAGCGCGTGTCGGCCGGCTCGTCGCGGTAGATCTCGTCGGAGGCCGGACCGCCGGACATGCCGAGGTCGACGAGCAGCGACAGCGGGACGCCCGCGGCCAGCCACGTCATCAACGGATGCTCGGTGTGCGTCTCGTGCTCCATCCCGCTCTCCTCGCCCGTTGGTACTAGCCCGGATGCAGACATTCTCGGCCACACCAAGGAGCCGAATGGAGCACCCGAACGGGTGAAATTCGGTCATGATCGCCCAATCGAGCGCATATTTCGGTGCAATCGGTGCGCGCAGCCGGGCGCCCCGGCGGCGGCGTTACCCGGCCGGGACAGCGTCGATGCGCAGGGGCGTCACTTCGCCGTCGAACCCGCGCAGCGGCTGGGCGGGCAGCAGCGTGGTCGACCACCCGCCGCGATTCAGCGTGGCCCGCAGCAGCGGATCGGCGACGACTTCGCCCGGTGCGGCAATGGTCAGCAGCCGAGCGGCCAGGTTGACGGGGGTGCCGAAGTAGTCGCCGTCCTGCATCAGCACCGGGCCGAAGGAGACCGCCGCTCGCATCTGCAGGTCGTGCTCGGCGACGCGGGGATGGCGCACCATCAGGCAGGCGATCTCGGCGGCCGACTCGGGCGTCGTCGTCACGAACATCACCGCGTCGCCGATGAACTTCACCACCCGGCCACCCTGGTCGTGCACCACGCTGGTGGCCTCCGCCTCGAACGCCGACAGCAGCTTCGCGAGCTTGTCGAGCGGCACCGACCGCGACAGTGCCGTGAAGCCGGCCAGGTCGCAGAACCCGATGCCGCAGGAGAGGCCGCCCGCGTCGTCGACCAGGAGCTCGACGTGGCGGCGTACGCCTTCGATGTGGCGACGGTGCACCACGTCGATGACCTGGGTTATGCCGGGCACGAGCGCGGCAATCTTGGCGTAGCCACGACCGGTGCGCTCCTCGCTGCCGGTGTGCGCGAGCGACAGGTCGTCGATGCTGCGCAGCGCCGCGAACTCCGCCTCCGCTATCCGGGCAGCGGCCGAGCCGACGACCCGGGCCAGGCCGAGCGTCTGGTCTCGACCCAGCAGCTCGACCAGCTCGCCGAACGCGGACAACGCCTTGATGTCGGCCTCGGTGAGGACGGGCAAGTGCGGCGGCGGCTGGGGCAGCCCGAGGGCGCGGCAGAGCTCGCGGGTGTCGTCCTCGGACAGGCCGGTCGCCGGCGCGGCGTCCTCGATCGTGTACGCCGGAAAGCCGGGGTGGATCAGCCGATCGCCGGCGAGCGCGAACAACCGCCCCATGGCGTGGGCCTTCTGCATCTCCTCGACCGAGCAGCCCTGCTCGACCAGGAAATGCAGCAGCGCGAGGCGATCGGCCGCATTGGACGCGCGCTCGTCGTACAGCCCGGCGGCGGCCAGCGTGTCCAGGCCCGGCTTGTCCATGCTGCTCCCCCACGCCCGTCCACTGCCTGCATGCAGTCTGCACCGATTCGCCGGCGGCTCCCAGCGTCCGTGACAATGCCCCGGTGAGGACAACGCCGTGACCCGAGCCGATCTCGGCAAGAGCCCCGCCGACGTCGCCCGGATGTTCGACGCCGTGGCCCCGCGCTACGACGTCACCAACGACGTGCTGTCGCTGGGCCAGGACCGGCGATGGCGGCGAGTCGTTGCGCGGCTGGTCGGTGCGCGACCCGGCGACCGGGTGTTGGACCTGGCCGCCGGCACCGGCACGTCGTCCGAGCCTTTTGCCGCCGTAGGCGCCCGGGTCGTCCCCTGCGACTTCTCCCTCGGCATGCTGCGCGTTGGCAAGCAGCGACGGCACGACATGGCATTCACCGCGGGCGACGCCACTCGGCTTCCGTTCGCCGACGGCGTGTTCGACGCAGTCACGATGTCCTTCGGACTGCGCAACGTCGTCGACGTCGACGCGGCACTGCGGGAGATGCTGCGCGTGACCAGGCCCGGCGGCCGACTGGTCGTCTGCGAGTTCAGCCACCCGACCTGGCGGCCGTTCCGCACCGTCTACGTCGAGTACCTCATGCGCGCGTTGCCCGCGGTGGCACGGCGCACATCCAGCAACCCGGACGCCTACGTCTACCTCGCGGAGTCGATCCGCGCGTGGCCGGACCAGACAGGCCTCGCTGCGCGAATCAGGGCGTCGGGCTGGCAGCAGGTGGGTTGGCGCAACATGTCGGGTGGCATCGTTGCCTTGCACTACGGCGTGCGCCACTGACCTCGACGTGCATCTGTTGTCCGGACCGGACTGGGCAGCAGCGCGCAACACGGCCATAATCCGGGACGGCCTAACCAGGAGCAGAACATGACCACTGAGGCACCGCAGTCCACCAGCGACATGCAGGCTCTCTACGACGCCCTGACCAGTGCAGCCGGTGAAGACGGCCGCACCCGCGTCGGCTACGACGAGGCGTTGCGCAGCGCAGGCACGATCGGGCAGTTCAGCAGCAACGGCGAGCTGGACGATGCACGGGTCGAAGCCGCTGCACGAGGGCTGATCGAGCAGGGTCTGCTGGAGGTGCGCGGTCCTGGTTACAAGTACGTCGGTGGTGCAGTCGGTCGCTCGTCCGGGCGCAGCTCCGGCCGCGGGCGCAAGCGGGCTACGAGCAAGCGCACCGCCGGCCGCAATCGCGCAGCAGCGCGCAAGACGACGGCGCGCTCGACCGGCGGCCGGCGCAGTGCTGCTGCCGCCCGCGGGTCGTCCTCTCGCGGCGCTGCCAGTGGTCGTGCGGCGACCGCGCGGCGCGGCAGCGGTAGCGGTAGCGGGTCGCCGTACCTCGCCGACACGCTGCGCGACCTGCTGGCGAAGATGACCGACGAGGTCTCGACGGTCTCGGCCCTGTCCGGCCGCATCGACAGCGCAGCGCAGGAGCTGCAGGCGATGCTCGCGGAGTACTGCGAGCGGATCGCGACACTGGCTCAGCTGCGCGCGACGACCAGCGAGGGCCCCCTTGCCGCGTTCCTCGCCGAGGAGCTGCGGCCGGAGCGGCCCAGCGAGCTGCAGGCGCTCGACCAGGCGAGCGACCGGGCCCAGCGCGCCGACGTCTGACCCCAGGGCACGGTGCCTGTAGACTGGCCCCGTGTTCACGCGCCGCTAGCTCAACTGGCAGAGCAGCGGACTCTTAATCCGCGGGTTCGGGGTTCGAGTCCCTGGCGGCGCACCCGTGCTACGCCTGCCCTGACCAGGGCTTTTCCTCACGGCCCCGGAAGTTCTGGTGGGCCGCTGTGCACCGACGACAAGGCGTGCGACACTCGGGGTTACAGAGAGCGCCTGGATTCATCCGGCCCTTGTGCTTACTCGCCGCCCTCGAACCCTACTTCTCGGGCGGCGCACCGTGACAGTTTCCCTCAGCAATCAGACACGCGAGGCGAGCGGTCACGCCGCCCCAGACGGGCCCCACCTGGCGTCGAAGGCGCACGGTCCAAGCCGCGAGGGGACCGACGGGCGTGGACGCGCAGCGATGACCAAAGACCGAGCGGCCGCCAGTCACCGAAACGCCACCCCTCCGGCCACCTACCCCGACGAGCCCGCAGCTGCCTGCACGGCCTCGGAGCCCGGCGGGGATGGGCCGTACAAGTGCGGCTGCGGTCACGCCGCCGAGGCCCACGACCAAATCGCCGCCCGGTACTGCGCCGCGACCCGCAGCGCCCACCTCGACCGCGGCTGCATCTGCGCAAAACCTGCGCCGGCAGGCACGAAATGACCGTGCCGACGCTGCCGCGGTCAACTGGGCCCGTCCAATTCGGCTCGGACTACGCCCGGCTGCTGGCCGAGGTGCGACGCGCGGGGCTGCTGGAGCGGTCGGGCTGGCGCTACCTGACCCGTGTCTTGACGCTCGCTGCGTCGATCGGTGCCGGTGTCCTCGCCCTCTCCTGGGTGGGGGACTCCTGGTGGACGCTGGGGGTCGCGGCCTACGCCGGTGCCGTCATGGCGCAGCTCGGCTTCCTCGGGCACGACGCCGGCCACCAACAGATGTTTCACGGTAAGCGGTGGAACGACCGGGTCGGTGTCGCCGTGTCCGCCCTCGGTGTCGGCCTGAGCTACCGGTGGTGGGTCGACAAGCACAGCCGGCACCACCGCAACCCCAACGAGATCGGCCGCGACCCCGACGTCGATCGCAACGTCCTCGCGTGGACCCCTGAGCAGGCGCAGGGCCAGCGGGGGCTGTTCCGGCTCATCGCGCGGCACCAGGACGCGCTGTTCTTCCCGTTGCTGCTGCTCGAGGGGTGGAACCTGCACGCCGGCAGCGTCCGGACGCTGCTGCACCGGCAACCACGAACGACGGAGCTGCTGCTGCTCTGCGCGCATACAGCGGGCGGCGTCGCGCTGCTGCTGACGTTCCTCTCCCCGCTGAAAGCGCTGATCTTCCTGCTCGTCCAGCAGTCCACATTCGGGCTCTACCTCGGCGCCACGTTCGCGCCCAACCACAAGGGCATGCCCATCCTCGACGCCGGCAGCGAGCACCCGGACTTCCTGCGGCGCCAAGTGCTCACCTCCAGGAACATCACCGGCGGTCGGCTCACCGCCCTCGGGCTCGGCTCGCTCAACTTCCAGATCGAGCACCACCTGTTTCCGAGCATGCCGAGCGCCAACCTGAGGCGCTGCCGGCCCCTGGTTCGACGGTTCTGCGCCGAACACGCCGTTGCCTACACCGAGACCGGACTGTTCGACTCCTACCGAAGGGTACTGCGTTACCTCGGGAATATTCGACCGGATGGCCCCGGCACGCCGATGGTGACGGGGTCGTTGTCGCGGAGGGGACTGTGACATGACCAACAGAGCCACCAGCGCAGCCGCCGCAGCCAGCCGGCTGCCACTGCAGCGATGCTGCACAACCCACCCCGACTGGCAGACCCTCACCCAGCACTTGATGGTCAAGTTCGACAACTTGGACGGCCAACGGGTCATAGATGCGGTCGGCAACGCTCGTCAGGCCGTCGACCTCGGCGCGCTCGACCCAGACGATGCCCTGACAACCGGCGAGATCATCGCCCGTTACCAACTCCTGATGCTGTCCGATGCCGCGGCGGCCAGGCACCGGGCGCTAACGACGGCGACGGTGGCCCGCACGGATTCGGCACCCGGCAGGGCACTGGCCAACTCCTCACCGCCGTAGCGCATCACCACGTCGTCCCGCGTACAATGGAGGACGGAAGCTGACGCGCTCCAGACCCTCGGCGACACGGTTCGGCGATGAGTTGTGGGGTGGCCCGTGGACGAGCAGCGGCTGGCTTCCGTCTTGGTCGAGTTCGCCAGGACGTTGACCGGCGACTTCTCCATCCAGACGATCCTCGATCACCTCGTCGACCACGTCGTCGAGGTCATCCCGGTGGACGGCGCCGGCGTACTGCTCATGGACAGCGACACCGAGCACCACTTCGTCGCCGCCTCCGACGACGTCATCCTCGGCGTCGAAGGGCTTCAGATGGAGCTCCAGCAAGGTCCATGCCTGGACGCCTACCGCAGCGGCGAGCACGTCGCCGTGCGCGACCTGGCCACCGACACGACGTTCGACCGCTTCTCCCCCGCCGCCGCGCAGGCCGGCATGGGTGCCGTCTACAGCTTCCCGCTCCGGCTGGACGACCGGCAGCTCGGGGCGTTGGAACTCTACGCGAAGAATCCGGTCGACCTGTCCGACGCCGACCTCGCCGGTGCGCAGATCTTGGCGGATGTCACCGCCGCCTACCTGTTCAACGCGAGCGCTCGCGAGGACGCCCGTGCACTGGCCCGCGCCAGCCAGGAACTCGCGGCGACCCTGCAGGAAAGCTTGATGCCCGCGGAGCTGCCTGAGGTGCCGGGGCTCACGGTCGCCGCCCGCTGGCTGCCCGGCAAGGGCGGCACGCTTGTGGGTGGCGACTTCTACGACCTGTTCCCGCTCCCGTCCAAACGGTGGGGCGCTCTGCTCGGCGATGTCGTCGGGCACGGCGCTCGCGCCGCAACGCTCGCGGCACTGGCCAGATACACCGTCCGGACGCTGGCCATCCTGCAGGCGTCGCCCCGCGACGTGCTCGCGGGGCTGAACGACACCGTGTTCCGACGCGAGGAGCCGGAGCAGTTCCTGACCGCGATCTACCTGACCACCCGCGTCGCCACGCACGGAGTCGCCGTATGTCTGGTCAGCGGTGGGCACCCGGCCCCCCTGTTCCGCCACGCCGACGGCCACGTGGAGGTCGTCGAGACGTCCGGGGCCTTGTTGGGGTGCCTGCCCGATGCGGGGCTGCAGGAGGTCCGCTTCCGCCTGAGGCCAGGAGAACTGCTCCTGCTCTACAGCGACGGCGTGACCGAAGCGCGCCGCGGACGCGAAGAGTTCGGCCAGGATCGGCTATGCGCGCTGCTGGCGGACGCCGACCCCGTCCCTCAAACCGTCGCCGACACCGTCATCGACCGGGTCGCGGCGCACTGCGGCGGGGTTCTCGCCGACGACGTCACCGTCGTCGTGCTCAGCGCAACCTAGAGCCGCGGGCCACCGCGGGGTTCGCACCGCCGACGTACGGCTCTTGCCGGTCGAGCATCCGCTCGCGCGTACGAAGCCGGTCGTACGCCGCAGAGGGAGTCTCCTCGACGAAGCGCTCGACGAGCGAGGTGAAGCGACTCGGCTCGACCCCGTGCGGGAAGTGCCCGGAGTTCTCGAAGATCTCCAGCCGGCTGCCCGGCAGTGCTGCGGCGGTCGCATGGGCGTGGTGCACCGGAATGATGCGGTCGCGGGCACCCCAGACGATGAGGGTCGGGACGTCGGCCGCCAGGTAGAGCCGGTCCCCGGCACTGACCCGCTGCCCGCCCGGGCTCGCCACCGCGCGGACCGCGCGGACGAACGCGGCCCGCCGGTCGCGGTCGGTCATGCCGGCGATACGGCGTACCAGCTCGCCGCCCTCGCTGCTCGGCCGGACACCGGCCACTGCCAGCGCCGGCTGCACGGCGTTGGCCGCTCCCCCGAGCACCCCGAGGACGTGCTCGGCACCGGGCAACGCTGCAGCGCGGATCAGCGGGCTGACCTCACGACCAAGGCCACCGCTGGAGACGAGCACCATGCGCTCGACGTACTGCGGGAACTGGTAGGCGAACTGCATCACCACCCCGCCGCCGAGCGAGTGCCCGACGAACGTCGCCCGCTCGACGCCGATCGTCTCGAGAAGGTCACGCAGCCAGCAGGCGAACGCACCGATCGAGTGGTCGCCCCGCAGGCGGGCCGACGACCCGTGGCCGGCGAGATCCGGCGCGATGACGTCGAAGCCGCCGGCCAGCCGCTCGCAGACGGGCGCCCACTCCGAGGCGTCGCCGGCAATCCCGTGGACCAGGACCACGGCCGGGCCTTCACCGGCACGGACGAAGCTGGCCTCGCGGCCGTGCACGCGCACCGTCTGCATCCCTCGACGGTAAAGGGCCCCGGCGGGATGCTGTCCCGTCAATAGGAGAATCTCGGTGTGACGGGCGACACCTGGGCCGAGCTGGCCGACCTGTTCGTCGACGAGGCCTACGCCTCCGTCAAGGGCTACGTGCGCACCTACGTGATGCACCAGCACCTGCTGGAGCACCTGCCCCCGCCCCCGGCGACGGTGCTCGACGTGGGTGGCGGTGCAGGTCACCAGTCGTTCCCCCTCGCGCTGGCCGGTTACGACGTGACGCTGCTCGACTCCTCGCCCGCGATGTTGGACAAGGCACGAGGACGACTCGCGCGTCTCCCGGCACAGGCCCGGCAACGGGTGGCGCTGCTGCAGGGCGACGGTGCGAGCGCCGATGCTGCCGTCGACGGCCGCCGCTTCGAGGCGGTGCTCTGCCACGGCGTGCTCGGCTACCTCGACGACCCGCAGCCGATGGTCGACCAGCTCTGCCGGTGTGCCGCCCCGGGCGGTCTCGTCTCGATCATGACGGGCAACGCGAGGACCACCGCGGTCCGCCCGGCGCTGGAGCAGCGCTGGGAGGAGGCGCTCGCGTCGTTCGACACCCGGACGGGCATCGGCGTGCTCGGGGTGACCGGCCGGGCCGACACCGTCGAGGAGCTGAGCGACCTCTTGCGCGACCGGGACGTCGAGCCGGTCGCCTGGTACGGCGTCTGGCTGTTCGTCGACTGGCTCGAGTTCGGCGGAGTCCGTCTCGACCCGACCGACGCACCGCAGGTCGCAGCGACCGCGGCGGTCGAGCTGGAGGCCAGCCGGCGCGACCCTTACCGGCAGCTCAGCCGCGTCTTCCACCTGCTGGGACGCAAGAACGAGAGCTGACGACAGGAGCCCGAGCGCCTCGCCATCCGGAGCGACGTCCACCGAACTATTCGATACCCTAATCGAGTGGATGGCACCGGCCGCGTGCTCGCGCGCCTGGCCCGGCAGGTCGAGGTCGGTCTGGCGACGGTCGACCTGTCGCTCGCGCAGTACCGCTTCCTCGCCCTGCTCGCGGAGGGCTCGTCCGCGGCGTCGGCACTGGCCAGCGGGCTCACGGTCAGCCGGCCCAGCGTCACCGCCGTCGCCGACGGCTTGGTGTCCCGCGGGCTGGTCGAGCGGCGGGCCGACGACGACGACCGCCGGGTCGTCGGTCACACCTTGACGGCCAAGGGCCGGCAGATGCTCGAGGAGGCCGACCAGGCCGTCTCGGCCCGGCTCGAAGGGATCGCCAAACACCTCGAACCCGCTGCGGCCGCCGAGGCATTCGCCGGCGTACGACGCTGGCACCAGGCCCTCGACGGCTACCGCGCCGAGAAGCTGAAGGCACGCCGATGACTTCCGGCGGCGACTCGGCGTACATCCCGGTCGGGGTGCGGCCGCGCTACCACGCACCCAAGGCGTCCATCGACCGCGACCGGTCGAAGAGCTGGCTGCGACGGGCCCTGCCGGTGGTCCTCGCGCATAAGGGCACGTTCGCCGTCGCGCTGGTGCTCTCGTTCACCGCGCTCGTGCTGCAGGTGCAGATCCCCAAGCTGCTCGGCGACGCGGTGACGCACCTGCACCACGAGTCGCTGCGCCACTACGTGCTGCTGGTCCTCGGTCTCGCCGTCGCCGCCGGGGTCACCGGCTACGTCTCCCGGCTGTGCCTGATGCGTACGGCGTACGACATCGAGTTCGACTTGCGCAACATCATCTACGAGCACCTGAGCCGGATGTCGTTCCCGTTCTACGACCGGGTGCAGTCGGGCCAGTTGATCTCGCGGGCCAACTCCGACATCCGCTCGGTGCAGATGTACCTCACCTTCGCGCCGGCGATCCTCGTGCAGTGCGGCATCGCGGTCGTGGCGTTCGGCTACATGCTCGCGATCAGCGTGCCGCTCGCGTTCGTAGCGATGGCGACCACGCCGGTCGTCTACGTGCTCGGCGTGCGTATGCGCCGGCAGATGTTCCCGATCTCCTGGCTGATCCAGGCCCGGCTCGCCGACGTGGCCACGATCGTCGACGAGAACATCAACGGCGTCCGGGTGGTCAAGTCGTTCGCCGGCGAGTCGCGCCAGCTGACACTGCTCGCGCGCGCTGCCGACCGGCTGCAGTGGTCCTACGTCAAGGACGCCGACCTGCGCGCGCAGTTCACCCCCGCCGTGCAGAACCTGCCGCAGGTGGGTCTCGCGCTCGTGCTGCTGGTCGGCGGCTACCTCGTCGTGCACGACCGGCTCACAGTCGGCGACATCCTGACGTTCAGCTTCTACATCGTGATGCTGCAGGCGCCGTTCCAGATGCTCGGCATGCTGATCATGATGGGCCAGCGGGCGGCCGCCTCCGCGGGCCGCATCTACGAGATCCTCGACGAGCAGCCGTCGATCGTCGACCGCGCGAACGCCGTCGACCTCGACGAGTGCCGAGGCGACATCGTCTTCGACCGGGTGCGGTTCGGCTACCTGGCCGACGGGCCCCGGGTCCTCGACGGGCTCGACCTGCACCTGGCACCGGGCGAGACCGTCGCCGTGGTGGGCCGCACCGGGTCCGGCAAGTCGACGCTGGCGCGGCTGCTCGCGCGCTTGTACGACGTCGACGACGGCGCGGTCCACATCGACGGCCATGACGTGCGCGACCTCACGCTGGCGAGCCTGCGCGCCAACGTCGGCATCGTCCTGGACGAGCCGTTCCTGTTCTCGGTGTCGATCCGCGACAACATCGCCTACGGCCGGCCCGACGCCGACCTCGCCGACATCCGGGCCGCCGCCGTGGCAGCCGGCGCAGAGGAGTTCATCGAGGCGCTGCCCGAGGGCTACGACACCGTCGTCGGTGAGCGCGGCTACACGCTGTCGGGCGGCCAGCGCCAGCGCATCGCCATCGCCCGCACGCTGCTGGTCAACCCGCCGATCCTCGTCCTCGACGACGCCACCAGCGCGATCGACGTGCAGGTGGAGCAGCGGATCCACGCGGCCCTGCGCGACCTCATGCGCGACCGCACGACACTGATCGTGGCGCACCGGCTTTCCACGATCAGCCTCGCCGACCGGGTGGTCCTCGTCGACGGCGGGCAGATCGTCGCCGACGGCACGCACGCCGAGCTGATGGCGACGACACCCCTCTACGCCGAGGTGCTCGCCCAGGGCGAGCGCGAGGGCGCGCTCGTCCAGGAAGCGGCGCTCTGATGGCGTGGTCGGGCCACGCCGGTGGCGGGATGTTCGGCGGCGGTGGCGCTGCCGGCGGCTCCCGCTCGGCCGCCAACCCCGGTGGTGGGCTGCCGTTCGCCGGCATCCCGCCGGAGATGATGGCGGGCGTCGAGCGGCTGCTCGCGTCGGAGCCCGAGCACGCGGAGCCGCGCGCCCGGTTCACCTACCGGCCGACCGAGCGGGAGACCCGGCGGCTGACCCTCCGCTCGCTGCTGTTCGCCCACTGGCACCTCGGCGTGCTCGCGATCGCGCTCGTCACGGTCGTCAGCGTCGCGAACCAGGCCGGGCCCAAGCTGATCGACGTCGGCATCACCAACGGGATGGGCCGGCACAAGGACTTCGGTGCGGTCGCGCTCGCCGCCGGCCTGTTCCTGGCGGCGATCGCGGTGACCGCGCTCGCCCAGCGCTGGCAGGTGAAGGTGACCGGCCGGCTCGCCGCCTGGGTCATGAACGACCTGCGGGTCAAGGTTTTCACGCACCTGCAACGGCTCGGCCTCGACTTCTACACGGACGAGAAGGCCGGCGTGATCATGACCCGGATGACCAGCGACATCGAGAACCTGCAGCAGATGCTGCAGGACGGACTCGCGCAGTTCGCCGTCCAGGGACTCACCATGCTGGTCATCGCGGGCGTGCTGTTCTCGATGAACGTCAAGCTCGCCCTGATCACGATCGTGGTGATCATGCCGGTGCTCACGGCGCTGTCGCTGTGGTTCCGCTCGGCCTCCGAGAAGGGCTACGACCGCGTCCGCGACGGCATCGCGAACGTGCTCGCCGACCTGGCGGAGAGCCTGCACGGCGTACGCATCGTCACGGCACACAACCGGCAGCGGCACAACGTGCTGCACCACCGCAACGTCGTCGGCGGCTACCGCGACGCGAACATGTACACCGCGCAGATCGCCGCCGTCTACGGCCCGGGCACCCAGATGCTCGGCTACCTCGGCTCCGGCGCCATCCTCGCGATCGGCGGCGACATGGTGCTGCACGGCACGCTGAGCCCCGGCGACCTGGTCGCGTTCTTCCTCTACCTGAACCGGTTCCTGATGCCGATCCAGCTGCTGGTGCAGCAGTACAACACCTACCAGCAGGGGCAGGCGTCGATCAGCAAGCTGCGCACGCTGTTCGCCGTCGCACCCGGCGTGCCGGAGGCGCCCGACGCGGTCGAGCTGCCACCCGTCTCCGGTGACATCGCGTTCGAGGGCGTGACGTTCGGCTACGACCCGGCCAACCCGGTCGTCCGCGACGTCGACCTGCGCATCGACGCGGGCGAAACCGTCGCGTTCGTCGGGCCGACCGGTGCCGGCAAGTCGACGCTCGCCAAGCTCGTCACCCGCTTCTACGACCCGACCGAGGGACGGGTCCTGCTCGACGGGCACGACCTGCGCCGGGTCACCCTGAGCTCGCTGCGGCACCAGCTCGGAGTGGTGCCGCAGGAGCCGTTCCTGTTCGCGGGCACGATCCGCGACAACATCTCCTTCGCGCGACCCGATGCCACCGACGACGAGGTGCGCGAGGCGGTCGAGGCCGTCGGTCTCGAGGAGGTCGTCGACCGGATGCCGCAGGGCGTCGACACGATCGTCCACGAGCGTGGCCAGTCGCTGTCGTCGGGCGAACGCCAGCTGATCGCGCTGGCCCGGGCATTCATGGCCCGGCCAAGGGTGCTCGTGCTCGACGAGGCGACCTCGAACCTGGACCTGCTGTCCGAGCAGCGGATCGAAACGGCGCTCGACGTGCTGCTCGAAGGGCGTACGGCGGTGCTCATCGCACACCGCCTCACGACGGCGATGAAGGCCGACCGCATCATCGTCGTGGACGAAGGGCGCATCATGGAGGTCGGTACGCACGACGAGCTCGTGCGCGCCGGCGGTCGCTATGCCGACATGTACGCCACGTGGATCGCGCATGCCGAGCACAGTCTCGACCAGGAGCCCGCGGTCGGCTAAGGCCACCGAGAGCTCGAGGCGGCTCGCCCGCCTCGCCCGTCAGGACGCCCGCCTCGGCGGACGTCACGGTCAACCGGTCCCTCCGGACCGCTCTTGTGGGAGAGGGCACGTGTCCACATCCGGCCGGCCTGCGGCCAACGGCGGCCCGTCGCCACGGCGACGGCAGCGCCCGACGAGGCGGCGCCCCGACGACGGCCCGATCCCCGTCCTCGCCAAAGCCATGGGCGGAGTGCAGTACGCCGTGGATCGCGGCCGCGTCACCGCCGACACGCGGAGCACCTTCCAGGCGGTCGCGCTGCTGGTGCGCGAGCTGCGCGCCCAGGCCAAGTCCGCGGAGGTGGCCGAAGCCCAGCGCACGGTGCAGCTGAAGCGGATCGACGGCATCGCGGCGATGATGGCGCGTACGGCCGCCGGCAACGCCTCGCTGCTCGCGCTGCTCACCGACGACGCGGCGGTGCTGCCCGGGACGAGCGGCGCCGTCCGGCAGCTGCGGGCGAGCGCCGGCATGGAGAGCGCACCGGAGCCCGTCGCGCCCGAGCCGGCGCCCTCGGCGGGCCAGGCCGGGCGGCAGGTCGTGCCGCAGTCCGCCATCGCGCGCCAGCTGTCCAACCCGTTCCTCGCCCCCGACTTCTCCGCGCCGCAGCCGGCGCGCGCCCGCGTCAGGCTGCTGGCCGACTGGGAGCTGCTGGGGCCGCTGCTGCGGGCCTTCGAGACCGCCAGTGGCGCGGCGCCGTCGTGCATGAACCTGCCGCGACCGGTGCCCGTCCGGCTGCCCGCCGGGCGCGAGCTCATGCCGCACCAGGCCCAGGTCGTCGCGGCCGCGTCCGCGGGCCACCGGACGTTCCTGCTCGCCGACGAGCCCGGCCTCGGCAAGACCGCGCAGGCCCTGCTCGCGGCCCAGTCCGCGAACGCCTATCCGCTGCTCGCCGTCGTACCCAACGTCGTCAAGACCAGCTGGGCGCGGGAAGCCGGCATGTGGACCCCGAACCACCCGGTCACGGTGATCCACAGCGACGGCGAGACCGTCGACGCCTTCCGCGACATCGTGGTCGTCAACTACGACGTGCTCGACCGCCACGTCGGCTGGCTCGGCACCCACGGGTTTCGCGCGATGGTCGTCGACGAGGCGCACTTCATCAAGAACAAGACGTCCCAGCGCTCCCGCAACGTGCTCGAGCTCTCCGAGCGCATCCGGCTGCGGACCGTGCGCCCGCTGCTCATGGCGCTTACCGGCACCCCGCTGATCAACGACATCGAGGACTTCCTGGCCATCTGGGAGTTCCTCGGCTGGATCCGCGACGACGAGCCGGGCCCCGAGCTCATGGCCGCGCTCGAGCGCAACGCCTTGACCCCGGCGGACCCCGACTTCTACCCCGCGGCGCGGCAGGCCGTCATCGACCTGGGCATCGTGCGGCGGCGCAAGACGGACGTCGCCGCCGACATCCCGGCCCGCCGCATCGCCGACATGCCGGTGGAGCTGGAGGGCGCCCTCGGCGACTCCATCCGGGCCGCCGAGCGCGCGCTGGCACGCCGCCTCGTCAAGCGCTACGACAGCGCGCTCGCCGCCCGGTCGAAGGGCGAGGTCGTCGTCGGCATCGACCACGCGCTCGTCCGGCAGGTTGCCGGTTGGGAACGGCAGGACGCGCAGGAGTCCACCGGTGGCGAGAACGTCTTCCACCTGATGCGCCGCATCGGTGAGGCCAAGGCGGTGCTCGCCGCCGACTACGCCGCCCAGCTGTCGCACAACGTCGGCAAGGTGGTGTTCTTCGCCAAGCACATCGACGTCATGGACGCCGCGGAGCAGACCTTCGAACGCCGCGGCATCGGTTACTCCTCCATCCGCGGCGACCAGACCTCACGAGTCCGTCAGCGCAACATCGACGCGTTCGTCCAGGACGACGACGTGGCGATCGCGGTCTGCTCGCTGACGGCAGCGGGCGTGGGCCTCAACCTGCAGGTGGCGTCCAACGTCGTGCTCGCCGAGCTGTCCTGGACCGCGGCCGAGCAGACGCAGGCGATCGACCGGGTCCACCGGATCGGGCAGGACCAGCCGGTGACCGCCTGGCGCATCATCGCCGCGCAGACGATCGACGCACGCGTCGCGGAGCTCATCGACAGCAAGGCGGGCCTGGCCGCCCGTGCCCTCGACGGCTCCGACGAGGAGGTCGCCTCCTCGGTCGACGTCCAGCTCGAGGCCCTCGTCAGCCTGCTGACCGAGGCACTCACCAACCGGGTCGAGGGGCGCGACTGAGCCCCGCGCGCCGGCCAGGACGCTGCGCGGATCAGACGGCGCGGTAGACCACGAACGACGCGGCGATGTACTGGCAGACGAACGCCGCGATCGTCAACGCGTGGAAGATCTCGTGGAAGCCGAACCACCGCGGCCACGGGTCGGGTCGCTTGAAGCCGTAGACCAGGGCGCCGAGCGTGTAGAGCCCGCCGCCGACCACGACGAGCGTGAACGCCGCCACACCCGCGCCGTGAATCAGCTGCGGTACGACGAAGGCGGCGGCCCAACCCAGCCCGATGTAGAGGGGCACGTAGAGCCAGCGCGGGGCGCCGACCCACAACACGCGGAACAGCACGCCGACGATCGCCCCGGCCCACACCGCTGAGAGCACCGCGACGCGAGCCGCGCCGTGCAACGCGAGCACCGCGAACGGCGTGTAGGAACCCGCGATGATCAAGAAAATGTTGGCGTGGTCGATGCGCTTGAAGACCGACTCCACGCGCGGCGACCACCGGCCCCGGTGGTAGATCGCGCTCGTCGCGAACAGCACGACCGACGTCACGGCGAAGGCCGCGGCCGCGGCCGCGGCCGGACCCGTCGGTGCCAAGGCGATCAGGACGATGCCCGCCGCAAGTGCCAGCGGCGACGTCGCGGCGTGCAGCCAGCCACGCAGTTTGGGCTTCATCACCCACCACGGTGTCACGGATGCGGCGGGGCGCGGTGAACCGGGATCAGACCAGGCGGTCCAGCGTCGTCCCGGCGGCGAGGAACAGTTCGGTGCAGTTGTGGACGACCTGCTCGCGGGTGACCTCGTCGGGGTGTTCGATCCACTGGGCGACGCTCTCGGCGAACCCTGCGACGAGGAAGCGCGCGACGAAGCCGACCGCGCGCACGTCGACCTTGCCCTCGAGCCGTCGGGCGGCCTGCGCGACGAGCAGCCCCGTGGCGTGGTTGGCCAGCTGCGCCCGCCGGGCGGCGAGCTCCGGCATGCCGGCCGACTCGCTCAGCACCCGGCCCTTGCGCGGGTCGTCGGCGAGCACGTCGACCATGGCGGCGAGCGCCGCCTCGGTGACCGCCCGCGGGGAGGGGTCGACCGGCTGCTGCACGACGGCCAGCGCGGCGCCGAGCAGCTCGTCGTTCAGCCGGTCGTAGAGCGCGATCCACAGCTCCTCCACCCCGGCGAAGTTCTCGTAGAAGTAGCGGGGTGCGAGGCGGGCGCGGGCGATGACCTGGCGCATCGTCAGAGCGGCTACGCCCTCGGTGCCGGCGAGGTCGAGGGCCGCTTCGAGCAACTGCTCGCGGCGCTGGTCGCGTCGCTCCTGCGGCAGGAGGCCGCCGTAGGTCCGGACGCGCTGCACGTGTCATCTTGACACAGGCGATGTCAGATGGAGATAGTTTTGTCATCACGCGATACCACTTCGTGTCGCGAACGGCGAGGAGGCACGATGAGCGCGCTGGTCGACGAGCGGACGGTCGAGGTCCCCGACGGGCCCGATGCCCACGCGACCAAGATCGAGCCCAAGCCGTTCGGGCCGGGCTCGCTGCTCTGGGACATGTCCGGCGACCGGCTGGCGACGGCGACGTCCGGCTGCGCGTTCGTCCTGCAGGTGATGCACCCGGCGATCGGCACGGTCGTCGACAAGCGCTCGACGTTCCGCACCGACCCGTGGGGCCGGGCGGCCCGCAGCTTCGACTCGGTGCAGACGTGGGTCTACGGCGGGGAGGAGGCCCTCGAGGAGGGCCGCCGGCTGCGCCGCATGCACAAGACGATCAACGCCCCGGGCCCCGACGGGCAGACCTACCAGGCGCTGAGCCCCGAACCCTGGGCGTGGGTGCCGCTCACCGGCTTCTGGGCCTTCCACATCTCGTCGCAGTACTTCTTTCCCGAGCCCTGGCCGGAGGAGCAGGTGCGGCGGTTGTACGACGAGACGCTCAACCTCTGCCGCATCCTTCAGGTGCCCGAGCGCATGCTGCCGCCGACGCCCGAGGACTACTGGGTCTACTTCGACCACATGGTCGACAACGTGCTGGTCGACCACCCGGTGGCACACGAGGTCATCAACAGCGCTGCCCACTCCCCCGCGCCGCCGACGATGGCCCCGCTGATGCGGCCGGCCTGGCCGGCGATGCGCCGGTTGCTGTCGACGTTCAATCGCACGTTCACCGTCGGCCTGCTGCCCCCGGCGGCGCGCGACAAGCTCAAGCTGCGCTGGACGAAGGCCGACGAGCTGCAGCTGCGCGTCCTCGCCCGCACGGTCGGGGCGCTCAACGAGCGCCTGCCGGAGAAGCAGCGCTACCTGCCGATCGCCTACCGGGCGCGCGAGGCGGCGCGACAGCAGGCGGCGCTGACCGACGCGCTCGCCACCCGCGCGATGTAGCCGGGAGGCTTCACCCCGCTGCTCGTGCGGCCGCAGGGCCTGCCCGCAGTCAGCTCCCCCGCGTGCCCGCCGCGCGCGCCGCTGCTCTGGTGCGGCGTTCCTCCGCGTCCATTGCCTCGGCCTCGTCGTAGGTCGGCGCCGTCCCGCCGAGGTGAACGGGCAACCACCAGCGGTCGTCGACGCCCTCTGGGTCGTGGGGGTAGTGCCGTTGGGTTTGCTCCAGCAGGGCTTGCATGCGCCGGCGCAGCTCGTCCGTCGTCGCCTGCGGGTCGCCGGTCGCAGGGAACGGCTCGCCCACGGTCATCGCGATCATCCGACCCCGCGTCAGGTCGCGCGGCCTGCCCTTGGTGAGGATGCGCTGGCCGCCCCAGGTCACCATCGGGATGATCGGTACGCCGGCTTCCGAGGCCATCCGAGCGGCGCCGGACTTGAACTCCTTGAGCTGGAACGACCGGCTGATCGTGGCCTCCGGGAAGACGCCGACGATCTCCCCGCGACGAAGCGCGTCGACCGCGTGTGCGTAGGCGGCCGCGCCGGCCTCACGGTCGACGGAGATGTGTCGCATGCCGCGCATGAGCGGCCCGGTCACCCGGTGCCGGAAGACCGCCTCCTTTGCCATGAAACGCACCAGCCGCCCCGACGGCCGCGCTGCCAGGCCGACGAAGATGAAGTCGAGATAGCTGACGTGGTTGCTCGCGAGCACGGCGCCCCCGTTGCGCGGGATGTTGTCCGCGCCGCGCTCCAGGAAGTGCAGCCCGAGCGCCCTGAAACCCAGCTTCGCCGTCAGGATGACGGGCGGATAGACCAGCTCTGGCATCTGCGCCTCCTGGGGGACGTCCGTGTGGACGCTACCCGCTTCGGGCCGTTCGCCTCTTGTGGCACCGCGCGCTCACCAAGATCGTGAGGGAGTGGCACCCAGGAGGCACGCCTTGACGACTCTGCTCGAACGGCCGCCCGCCCCGGACCGCCGGCGCGAGCCCTCCGGCCGACACCGGCGGCCGGGTGAGAAGAGAGGCGGGGTTCACGGTGTCCGACGAAACCGCTGACGTCTCGCTCAGCGATCTCAACGTCAACGACGAGGACACGCCACTCGCCCTCGCCGTCGGTCGTGCCTTGTTCCTGTGGGCGCTCAACCCGATGATGCTCACCCGGCCGGACACCGGCGCGATCCTGGACGCCAACCCTGCCGCCTGCCGGACGCTGGGGTTGTCGGTCGAGGAGATCCGCGCGCGCGGGCGCGAGGGGTTGCGGGACCCCGCTGACGACCGCTGGACGGCCGGCTTCCTGCATCGCGCGCACACCGGGTCGTACGTGGGTGAGCTGTCCATGCAGCGTGGCGACGGCACCATGTTCCCGGCAGAGGTCTCATCGGCCCTGTTCGAGGCCCACGACCGGCAGTACGCCGTGCTGGTCTTCCGCGACATCAGCGAGCAGCGGGCGACGGAGCGACGACTCCGCGACGCCTTGGAGGAGATGTCGCGACTCGCGACTACCGACCAGCTGACCGGCCTGCTCAACCGCCGTGGCTTCATGACGGTCGGACACACGTTGGAAGAACAGGCGCACCGCAACGGGCACCCGTTGGTGGTGCTGACCGCAGATGTCGATGGCCTCAAGAGCATCAACGACCGGTTCGGTCACGCGGCCGGAGACGACCTGCTGCGCGACGTCGCCGCCACGCTCACTGCGTCGTTGCGCACCGCCGACGTCATCGCCCGGCTCGGCGGCGACGAGTTCGGCGTCATCCTGACCGGAGCGCGTGCCGCCGCAGACGCCGCTGCCGCCGTCGAACGCATCAACGACAACCTCGAGAAGCAGTCGCGGGAGCGCTGGGGGCGCCCGGTCAGGGTCAGCATCGGCATCGCATCCGGGACGCCGGGCTCCGCCTTCAGCCTGTACGAACTGCTGCGCATCGCGGACGACGCGATGTACGCGCAGAAGCCCTCGGCTCGTCGCTCCCGTCGCTAGCGCAGCCGATGCATCTCTTTGGCGACCGCGTCCTCGGAGAAGCCGTCGTCGTGGTAGACGTCCCAGGCATTCATGACGACGCCGATCCCCCAGAAGGCCATCAGGAACGCCGGCCAGAAGATGCCGTCGGCACCGGTCAGCACCCAGACCGCGGCGACGGCGGAGTTGAACAACACGTAGACGAGCAGGTGTCCGTGGAAGTCACGCTTCTTCTTCAGTCGCCGGATGGCCCGTTCGCGCAACTCGGTGTCGGGCTCGGCGAGTTCGTCGGTGAGCATGTCGCCCTCCCTCCCGATACCGCGACCGTACGGCGGTCCGGTCCGCCGGCAGCAGAGGCGAAGGTCCCCAGTGGGGTCAGTGGGTCAGCGCGCCGGGGTTGAGCAGCGCCTCCGAGCCGACGAACAGCGCGACCGCGACGATCAGCCAGGCGAACCAGCGGCGCAACCGGGCGCCGTCGACCCGGGCGCCGACGTGGCCGGTGAGCAGCGCCGCGACCAGGGCGCCGCCGGCGAACACCAGCGCGACCGGCCAGTCGATCGCGGCACGCTGCGCGTGCGCCAACAGGCCTGCGGCCGAGTTGACGACGATGACGACGAGCGACGTCCCGATCGCCAGCGGCATCTCCAGCCCGAGCACCAGCGCGAGCGTAGGCACGATCACGAAGCCGCCGCCGACACCGAACAGGCCGGTGAGGAAACCGACCGCACCGCCGGCCGCCAGCGCCTTCGGCAGGCAACGCTGCCAGTGCACGCCACCGTCGGGGGCGGCACATGCGCCCCGAGGCTGGACCTCGCTGACGAGCATGCGCACGGCGACGACGACCATCAGCGCGGCGAAGGCCACCAGGAGCACCCGCGGTGACATCTCACGGTTGACAGCGGTGCCCGCGACCGCCGTCCCGACACCCGCGACACCGAAGACCGCGGCCACCGTCCAGCGCACCTGCCCGGCACGGATCCGCGGCCAGGCGCCTGCGCCGGACGAGACGCCGACGACGAACAGCGACGTGGTCACCGCCTGGGGCACCGACTCACCCACGCCGTAGACGAGTGCCGGCACCGCAAGGATCGACCCCCCGCCACCCAGCAGGCCCAGCGCGGCGCCGATGACGATCCCGAAAGCCGCGGCCGCGAGCACCGGTCAGGCCGCTTGTTCGCCGGGCCCTGCCAGCCGGACACCGGCGGGACGCGCGCGCTCGAAATCGTCGTCGACGAGCACGGCTTCACGGCCCGCGGCGGCGAGGAGCGACGCGGCGTAGGCCGCGCGGTACCCGGTGGCGCAGTGCACCCACACCTCGCCCGAGGGCACGTCGTCGAGGCGGTCGCGCAGGTCATGGAACGGGATGTGCACGGCGCCCACCACGTGGCCGGACTCCCACTCCAGCTGCTGGCGAACGTCGAGGACCGTGATCGGTCGCTGCGCGCGGGCCGGCTCGAGCTCGGCGAAGCGCACCGCCCGGCTGGTCCGCAGCCCGTCCGGACCGGCGAGCTCCTGCGGATCGCCGTACGCCGCGGAGCGGATCCGATCGATCCCGATACGCCCCAGCTCGCGCTGTGCCTCCTGCACCTGCTCGGGTGTCTCCCCGAGAAGAGTCAGCGGCGTGCCCCAGGGGATCACCCAGCCGAGGTAGGTCGCGAAGGACCCGTCGAGGCCGAGGTTCAGCGAGCCGGCGACGTGCCCGGACACGAACGCAGTGCGGGTACGCAGGTCGACGACCCACTCCCCCGCGGCGAGGTGCCGGCGCAGGTCGGCGGCGTCGGCCCGCTGCGGCAGCGACAGGTCGGGCGGCGTTGCGGGAGCCGCGAGGTTGGCCTCCGCCATGTGCGCGTAGTAGGCCGGATAGGTGTCGAGCCCTGCGAGCAGAGCTCGCACGTAGTCGTCCTCGGCCTGGGTCAGGGCCGGATTGCTCACCAGCTCTGCGGCGATGGTCGAGGCAGTGCCCTCGGCCTGCGTGGCCGAGCAGAAGCTGCCGAACCCGTGCGTCGGGAAGAGCGGTGTGTCGCCGGGCAGCGCGGCAAGGCGGTGCGCCGAGGCGTACTGCGCGCGCGCCAACGAGAGCGTGGATTCGGGCCCCACGAGGTCGGGACGACCGGTCGAGCCGAAGAGCAGCGACCCGCCGCTGAACACGCCGGCCGGTCGCCCGGCCGACTCCACCGCATAGGACAGGTGGGTGAAGGTGTGGCCGGGGGTGAGGATGGCCCGCACCACGAGCAGCGGCGAGACGGCGACGGCCTCCCCTTCTCGGATCGGGGTGCGGTCGAACCTGACCGGGTCCTCGGCGTTGACGTAGTAGGCGGCACCGGTCTCACGGGCGAGCGCATGCCCACCGGTCACGTAGTCGTTGTGGATGTGGGTCTCGAAGACGTGCCGGACCGTCACGGCCTCGTCGTCGGCCACCTGGAGCACCCGGTCGATGTCGCGCTGCGGGTCGATGACGAGTGCTGTCGTCCCGTCGTGGACGACGTAGGAGCGGTCGCCCAACGTGGGCGTGTCGATCGGGATGATGCGCAGCATCGCGTCTCCCTCGGCCCGGTCAGGCATGACCGCGCTCGACGTGTCGCCCGCTGGCGGCCCAGGCGTTGGTGCCGCCCGCGACGGACACCGCGTCGATGCCCTGACGCTGCAACCACCGGGCCGCGGTCAGGCTGCGGTGCCCGCTGGCGCAGATAACAAAGACTCGCCGATCGCGGGGGATCTCCGCAAGATGCGCGGGCAGCTCGCCCATGGGGACCAGCCGGGCGCCGGGCACGTGCGCCTCCACGAACTCGAAGGGCTCCCGGACGTCGAGCACGTAGGCGCCCAGCCCGTGCTCGGTCGCCAAACCGGCGACGTCGACCTCGAGCCGAGCAGAGGATCTCCACATACCGAACACCATACCCCCTGGGGTACCTGGTCAGGAGTGGTCCGCCTCACGCGAGGGACAGGAAGAGCTTCTCCAGCCGCTCGCGATCCACGCCGTCGGCATCCGCCGTCACGCATTGGCGCAGGCCGGTGGCGATGATGCGGAACCCGGCGCGGTCGAGAGCGCGCGAGACGGCCGCCAGCTGCGTGACCACGTCACCGCAGTCGCGACCCGCCTCGATCATCGCGATGACGCCGCGGATCTGACCCTCCGCGCGGCGGAGCCGCTTGATCACATCCGCCAGGTCCTGCGGGTCCAGTTCCATAGCCGCCTCCTTCGATACCCCCCACCGTACCCCTGTCACGCGGATCGACCCCTCGGCCTACAGGGGGAAGGCGGCGGCGACTGCGGACGTCGGGCGACGTGCAACGGCCGACCGGCTAGCATCCCGGCGCCGGCCATGTGACGACACCGAGGACCGCCCGATGAGAGTGACCATCGACGCCGACCGCTGCCAGGGGCACGGCCGCTGCTACGACCTGGCACCGCAGATCTTCCACGACGACGAGGAAGGCTACGGCCAGGTCGGTGGTGACGGCACCGTGCCGGCCGGCCTCGAGCCGCTCGCGAAGCGCGCCGCAGCCAACTGCCCCGAGCGGGCCATCAGCGTCGTCGAAGGGGCCTGACGTGACCGCCGACACGCGCTTCTCCGAGGAGGAGTTCGAGGCGCAGCGCAACCTGCGCCCGCTGGGCACCCGCAGCCAGATCGTCACGGGGCCGGTATCGGACTGGGCCACGGACTTCTCGCACCTCGAGCCGGAGTGGGCGGCCGATCCCTACCGGATCCTGGACGACCTGCGCGCACGCTGCCCGATCGCGCACACCGACCGCTTCGGCGGGGGCTGGCTCCCGACCCGCTACGAGGACGTCGCCGCGATCGCGCACGACACCGAGCGGTTCTCCTCCCGATCGATCATCATGGGAAACTTTCGGCCGCCCCGCGACATCGCGCCCATGGGCGGCACTCCGCCGATCTCCTCCGACCCGCCGTTCCACCACGACGCGCGCAAGCTGCTGCTGCCGGCGTTCACCAAGACGGCGATCGGCAAGATAGAGCCGGCGACGCGCGCGTTCTGCCACGAGCTGGTCGACCGGCTGCAGGGCCGGGACGTCGTCGATGCCGCGGTCGACTACGCGCAGCACATCCCGATGCGGGCGATCGCCGACATGCTCGGCTTCCCGCCGGAGGACGGCCCGCACTTCCGCGAGTTCGTGGAGAGCGCGCTCGAAGGCGTGAACCTGCCGCCCGAGGAGCGCATCGCGCGGATGACCAAACTCTTCGACTACATCCTCGTGCAGATCCGCGACCATCTCGACAACCCGCGTGACGACCTCACGACCTACCTGATCGAGGCAGAGCTCTACGGCCAGAAGCTCGAGGCGTTCCACGTCGCGGGCACCATCGGCCTGCTGCTGATCGCCGGCATCGACACGACGTGGAGCGCGATCGGCGCGTCGCTCTGGCACCTCGCGCAGACGCCGGCCGACCGCGCGCGACTGGTCGGCGAGCCGTCGCTGGTGGCAACCGCCATGGAGGAGTTCCTCCGCGCGTTCGCCCCGGTGACCATGGCGCGGCTGGTCAAGGACGACATGGCGTGGCGCGGGGTCGACATGAAGGCCGACGACTGGGTCCTGCTGTCGTTCCCGGCCGCCAACCGCGATCCCGACCAGTTCGACCGGGCCGACGAGGTCGTGATCGACCGGGAGGTCAACCGGCACGCGGCGTTCGGCCTCGGCATCCACCGCTGCGTCGGCTCGCACCTGGCGCGCATGGAGTTGCGGGTGGCCCTCGAGGTCTGGCTCGAGCGGATGCCGGTGTTCTCCCTCGCCGATCCGGGGGCGGTCACCTGGTCGGCCGGCCAGGTCCGGGGGCCGCGGACCCTGCCGCTGCGCATCGGCGGCTGACGACCGCCGGAGGGCGGAGCGAGCAGGTGGCGGTCGGAGTCGATGTCGCCGCGACGGCCGGCGCCGTCGGGGTGATCGTGACGTGGACCAGCGTCATGCGGGTCCTGGTCATCCCGCGTGGTCGTTCGAGCGCGCTGAGCCGCGTGGTCGACCGGATCGTCGACGCGACCTTCCAGCTCGCCGCCCGCCGGGTCCACGACTACCAGCGGCGGGACCAGCTGCTCGCTGCACAGGCGCCGGCGTACCTGCTGCTGCTTCTCGCGACGTGGCTGGCGGCGTTCCTCGTCGCGTTCACGCTGCTGCTCTGGCCGTGGCACCCGGCGTTCGGGGGCGCCGCCCGCGAGGCGGCGAGCTCGATGTTCACCCTCGGGTTCGATGCGACCGCCACTCCTGCGCCGACCATTCTCGACGTGCTCGCCGCGGCCACGGGGCTGGTCGTCGTCGCGCTGCAGATCGCCTACCTGCCGACGCTGTACGCCGCATTCAACCGACGCGAGACCGAGGTGACCATGCTCGCCTCCCGCGCCGGCTCGCCACCGTGGGGCCCGGAGCTGCTGGCGCGCACTCGCTACGGCACCCGCGCCCGCACCGACGACCTCCCCGACTACTACGCCCTGTGGGAGCGGTGGGCGGCCGACGTCGCGGAGAGCCACACCAACTACCCCGTGCTCACGCGGTTCCGTTCGCCGCAGTCCCACACGTCCTGGCTGGTCGGTTTGCTCGCCGTGCTCGACTCGGCGGCCCTGCTGCTCGCCCTGTGCCCGAGCCGGGACGGCATCGAGCCACGACTGTGCCTGCGGATGGGGTTCACGGCGCTGCAGCAGATCGGCCTCGTGCTCGGCCTGCGCGTCGAGGGCGACCCCGACCCCGACCTGCCCCTGCTGCTGCCGTACGCCGACTACCTGGCAGGCGTCCAGAGGATGACGGCGACCGGCTTCCCGATCGAGCGGTCCGCCGAGGAGGCCTGGCCTCACTTCCGCGGATGGCGCGCCAACTACGAGCGGGTCGCCTACGACATCGCCCGGCTCACCGACGCCGTGCCGGCGTTGTGGTCCGGACCGCGACGCTGGCCGGCAGCTCCGGTGACGACGGTGCGCCCACCCAACCGGATCGCGCGCGACGCACGCTAGCTGTCGCCTTGGCTGCCAGGGCGACAACGGCCGGCGCCGCCGGCCGCTGACGCGAGGCCCGCGTCTCGGGACCTAAGCCCCTGGCCCGCGGGCGCCGAGTCGAGCACGGTGACCAGGTGACCAGCGTGTCCACGGACTGGCCGGTCGTGCACAAGCCGGCCGTCGCCCGCGCCCGCGCCCGCGCCAACCTCGTCGACTACGCCACCGAGCGGGCGAGCTTCACCTGGTCCGATGCGCGGGCCGGACTCGACGGGCTACCCGGTGGTGGCCTCAACATCGCGCACGAAGCCCTCGATCGCCACATCGCGGCGGGGCGCGGCGGGCACATCGCGTTGCGGATCGTGGCAGGCGACGGTTCGGTCACGGAGCACTCGTACGCCGCTCTCGCCGCGCTCACCAACCGGTTCGCCGACGCGTTGCACGATCTGGGCGTCGGCCCCGGGGAGCGCGTCTTCGCCCTGCTACCGCGCGGCCTCGAGGTCTACGTGACCGCGCTCGGGACGCTCAAGAACCGCAGCGTGTTCAGCCCGCTGTTCGCGGCGTACGGCCCCGAGCCGGTGCGCCAGCGGCTGGCCCTCGGCGACGCGCGGGTGCTGGTGACCACGGCGGCGCTCTACCGCCGCAAGGTGGCATCGGCCCGCGATCAGCTGCCCGGCCTCCGGCACGTGCTGCTGGTGGACGACGACGCGACGGCCGGCACGGCCGGGTTCCACGGGCTGCTGCGGCAGGCCGACGCCTCGTTCACGATTCCGCCCACCGATCCGCAGGATCCGGCGCTGCTGCACTTCACCAGCGGCACGACCGGCACGCCGAAAGGCGCGCTGCACGTCCACGAGGCGGTCGTCGCACATCACGCAACGGCCGCGTTCGCGCTCGACCTCCGTGCCGATGACGTCTTCTGGTGCACCGCCGACCCGGGCTGGGTCACCGGCACGTCGTACGGCATCGTCGCGCCGCTCACCCACGGCGCGACGGCCCTCGTCGACCAGGCCGAGTTCGACGCGCTGCGCTGGTACTCCTTGCTGGAGCGTCAGCGCGTGACCGTCTGGTACAGCGCGCCGACGGCACTGCGCATGCTGATGCGCGCCGGTGACGAGCTACCGCACGAGCACGACCTGTCGCACCTTCGCTTCATCGCGAGCGTGGGTGAGCCGCTGAACCCGGAGGTGGTGGGGTGGAGCGCCGACACCCTGGACCACCCGGTGCACGACAACTGGTGGCAGACCGAGACCGGCGGAATCATGATCGCCAACTTCGCGGCTTCGGACATCCGGCCCGGCTCCAGCGTCGGACGGCCTGCTCGGTGTGCGACCGGTCGTCGAGGCCACGCTCGCCGGCGACCACAGGGCCAGCGACGGCCACCGGGGTGGCCGTTACCTCGCCGCGGTCGCGGACCTGCTGCAACGACCGGAGGAGCTGTGAACGACGACGCCGCCCGCGCTGCCGTGGCTGCCGTGCTGGGCCGCATCGCGCCCGAAGTCGAGCTCGACGAGGTGCCCGGTGCCGCCGTCCTGCGCGACGAGCTGGATCTCGACTCGCTCGACTTCCTCGCGCTCGTCGAGGGGCTCTGCGAGCGCACGGGCGTCGAAATCCCGGAACGGGACTACGGCCGGGTCGCCACGCTGCACGACCTCGTCGCCTACCTCGTGGCGCACAGCTGACCCGCACCGGCGTACCACCGTCTCGGCCTCTCCGGCCGGACCGGTACGTCGTCGATCGACCTCATCGGGACTTTCGCCTCTCCCCCGGTCGGAGCAGCGGCGTGACCATGGATGCGCCGGACGGCACAGAGATGCACCGGCCGGGCGGAGGTCGCCATGCGCGTCGACGAGATCATGGCGGAGGCGGTCGTCACGGTCCGCCCCGACACCCCGGTCAAACAAGCGGCGGCGCTCCTGGTGGGGCGCGACGTCAGTGCCGCCCCAGTGGTCGCCGAGGACGGTGTACTCGTCGGCGTCGTCAGCGGCATCGACTTGGTACGTCACGACGTCGGCCCGGATCCTCGGGCCCACATGATCCCGCAACGACCCTCGACGGCACCACCGGAGAGCGTGGTCGACGTCATGTCGCACGACGTAGTGACGACGCATCCGCACGGCGACGTCGCCGACGCGGTCGCTCTCATGGACCGCCACCGGCTACGCAGCCTGCCGGTGGTGGACGAAGGGCGGATCGTCGGCATGCTCAGCCGCAGCGACGTACTGCGCGCGCTGGCTCGCTCCGACGAGGAACTCGCGGTGGCCGTACGCCGGCGGCTGGAGGACTGCTTCGGCCGGGATGCCACCGACGTCGCCATCAGCGTGGACCAGGGGTTGGTCGTTCTCTCGCTGCCATCCGAAGGAATCGACCCCGATGCAGCGGTACGTGTCGCGGAGACGGTGCCCGGAGTCGTCCGGGCCCGGACGAGGTGAGGGACATGGCTGAAGCCTGCGCACGTGCGCTCGAAACGCACACGGCGTGGCTGTTCTTCGCCGGTGATCGCGTCTACAAGGTCAAGAAACCGGTGCACCTGGGGTTCCTCGACTTCCGTTCGGTCGAGGCACGCGCACGAGCGTGCGCGGACGAGGTGGCACTCAACCGGCGGCTGTCGCCGGACGTCTACCTCGGCGTCGCCGAGATTCGCGGTCCGGACGGCTACGAGCACGCGGTCGTGATGCGCCGCATGCCCGACGAGCTGAGGCTCGGCCACCTCCTGCGAACGCGCACGGACCTCGCCGCGGAGGTCGACCAGATCGCGTCGCTGCTCGCCCGCTTCCACTCCGATGCGCAGATACCCGACGACGCCGCGAACCTGGGCTCGGCTCGCCTGCTGCGCGCGCGGTGGGACGACGGGCTCGACCTGCTCGAGCGCACCGGCGTCGTGCCCTCGGCGGACGTGCAGGAGACCCGGCGGTTGGCCCACCGTTACCTCGCCGGGCGACAGGGGTTGCTGCGGGCACGGGTGACGGCAGGCCGCGTGCGCGACGGCCACGGCGATCTGCTGACGGACGACATCTTCTGCCTGCCCGAAGGGCCGCGAATCCTCGACTGCCTGGAGTTCGACCGGGAGCTGCGGATCGGCGACACCCTCGCTGACGTCACCTTCCTGGCCATGGATCTCGAACACCAGGGCGCACCGGCGTACGCACAACGGCTGCTCGACCGTTACGCGGCCCTGTCCAACGACCGGTGGCCGCGGTCTCTCGAGCACCACTACGTCGCCCACCGCGCGCACATTCGTGCGAAGGTCTCCGCCATTCGCGCGGGTCAGACCACGGGCGAGGAGTCCGCACGAGCTGCGGCGGAGTCCCGCAAGCTGACCTCGCTGGGGCTGCGGCACCTGCAGGTCGGGCGGGTACGGATGCTGGTCATCGGCGGGCTCCCCGGCGCCGGCAAGTCCACGGTCGCGACGGCGGTGGCGGGCCGCACCGGCTGGCCGGTGCTGTCGTCCGACATCGTGCGCAAGCAGCTGGCCGGCCTGCCCGCTCTCGTGCCCGCCGGCGCGGACTTCAGGAACGGGATCTACACGTCCGGATGGAGCGAGGCGGCCTACGCCGAGATGTTCGAGCAGGCAAGCCGCCACCTCGAGATGGGCGAGAGCGTCATCCTCGACGCGTCGTTCACCGATCCGCTGCAGCGGCAGGAGGCGGCTGCGCTGGCCCGCCGCACCTCCACGGACCTGGTCGAGGTGTCGCTCCTCACGCTGGACGTGACGGCCGAAGCACGCATCGCGACGCGCCGGCCGGGCGAGACGACCTCCGACGCGACGATCGACGTGCGGCGCCGGCTCGCCGAGTACGCCGAGCCCTGGCCCTCGGCCCACGGCGTGCGGTCCGACACTGCCCTCGAAGAGACCGTCGCCCAGGTGGCGGAGCTGCTGCGCTGATCGCATCCAGGCGCGGGGTCGGGACCAAAGCCCCGGCGAAGGGGGTCCTCTCGCCCGTAGCGGCCGCCCGTGCAGTTGCGTTGGATACCACTGGGAGGTGCGGACGATGAAGGCTTCCGTTGGTGACAGGATCATCGTCGAGGGTCACACCCTCGACGAGAAAGCCCGTGACGGCGAGATCATCGAGGTGCACGGCCACGACGGCGAACCGCCGTACCTGGTGCGCTGGGATGACGGCCACGAAGGCCTGTTCTTCCCCGGGCCTGACGCGCGGCTGCACCACTTCACCCACGAGTCGGCATGACGGCGGCGACCACGGCGTTCGCCGCACGCCGTGCCCACCAGGAGCAGATCTTCGCCGTCGTCAACCGGTTGATCGCGGAATTCGCCGGCATCCACCCGGCCGGCACCGTGATCCGTCGGGTGGCCGCCGTGCGAGAGCAGCTCCTGCACCTCGGCATCCGCGACGATCTGCCCTGGCAGGTGGAAACCCTGGCCCGTCAGCTGCTGTCGGAGCGCACGCCGCCGCACGCCTTCCGCTAGCCCGCGTACGCCGGGCCGGTCGGCCGAACTCTGTTCGTGGATGAGCACGAACCAGGCAGGCGCCGAGCCCGACCTGCGAGAACCGCGACCCGCCTTCCTGCGCCGCCTGCGCACGACCGAGGCGGGGCTGTCCCAGCGTGAGGCGGAGCGTCGGCTACTGGCCAACGGTCCCAACCAGCTGCCCCAAGAGGTCCATGAGTCGTGGCTGGCCGCAGTCCTGGCCCAGCTGGTGCACCCGTTGGCACTGGTGCTGTGGGCGGCGGCAGGGCTGTCCCTGGCTGCCGGCACGGCCGCACTCTCGGCCGCAATCGTGCTGGTCATCGTGCTGAACGCGGTCTTCTCGTTCACCCAGGAACGACAGGCCCAGCGGGCGGTGGCCGCGCTGGGCGCGCTGCTCCCCCGGTCGGTTCGGGTCGTTCGCGACGGCCGGGCGCGTGAAGTCGATGCCCGCACGCTCGTGGTCGGCGACGTCGTCCTCGTCGAGGAAGGTGACGGGATCTCCGCCGACGCCCGGATCGTCGACGGCGCGGTGGACGTCGACATGTCCGCTCTGACGGGTGAGTCGGCGCCGGTGTCCCGCTTCGCCATCGATCGATCGCTGGAGACCAGCTGGATGGCGGCTCCCGACGTGCTGCTGTCCGGCACGCTGTGCACGGCCGGTTCTGCGCGTGCGGTGATCTACGCGACCGGCGGGCTGACCGAGCTCGGGCGGATCGCCGCGCTCAGCCAGCACCAGCACCGGGCCCCGAGCCCACTGGAGCGGCAGGTGCGCTCGGTGGCCTGGCTGATCGCGGCCGTCGGCGTGGTCGTTGGTGGCGCCTTCATGCCGCTGGGAATCGTCGCCGGGCTGCCCGCCCGCGACGCGTTCCTGTTCGCGATCGGACTACTCGTCGCGAACGTTCCCGAGGGCCTACTGCCCACGATCACGCTCGCGCTGGCCGCCGGCGTGCGCTCGCTCGCACGGCGCGGATCGATAGTGCGGCGCCTGAGCGCCGTCGAGGTGCTGGGGTCGACGTCGGTCATCTGCACGGACAAGACAGGCACCCTCACCGAGAACGAGATGCAGGCGGTCGACCTGTGGACCCCGTCGTCCGGACGGCGGTCGGCGGACGGGCTGGAACCCGATCCGGACGAGCGACGGCTGGCCGCGGCGCTGGCCGGATGCTCCACGGTCGAGCTGACCGCCGAAGGGCCGACAGCCGCCGATCCGACCGAACGCGCGCTCTACGACCTGGCCGTGCTGCTGGGCGCGGAGGCCGATCCGACGGCCCGCGACACCGCGCGTGTGCGGATCTTCCGCTTCAGCTCGGCGCGCCGTCTGATGTCTACGGTGCAGCGCGGTGCCGACGGCACGGCGTGCCTCCTCGTCAAGGGTGCCCCTGAGACGGTGCTCGACCTGAGCACACACGTGCACACCGAGAACGGCATCAGGACCTTCGACGCGGGGCTGCGCCGGGAGGCCGACCGGACGCTCGCGGCCATGGCGGCCGACGGCCTGCGCCTGCTGGCGGTGGCCTACCGGCCACTCGCCGGTGTCCCGGTCGACCGCCTCGACGCGGAGCACGACCTGACCCTCGTCGGCATCGCCGGACTGCTCGACCCGCCCCGACCCGAGGTGGCGGCGGCCGTCGCAGACTGCCACCGTGCCGGCATCCGCGTGCACGTCGTGACCGGCGACCACGGGGCGACCGCCGCCCACGTCGCTCGCCAGGTCGGCATCGGTGGCGGGCAGCCGCGGGTCGTCAACGGGCCCGACCTCGACCGCATGAGCGAAGCGGATCTCGACGAGCTGCTGGAGGCGGACGACGAGATCGTCTTCGCGCGCAGCTCGCCCGAGGCGAAGCTGCGCATCGCGGATGCGCTGCGGGCGCAGCACCACGTGGTGGCGATGACGGGAGACGGGGTCAACGACGCGCCGGCGCTGCATCGTGCCGACATCGGTATCGCGATGGGGCGCAGCGGCACGGAGGTGGCGCGCGAAGCCGCCACGATGGTGCTCACCGATGACAACTTCGCGACGATCGCGACCGCGGTGGAGGAAGGGCGCCGCGTCTACGACAACGTGCGCAAGTTCATCCTCTACATCTTCGCGCACGCGACACCGGAGATCGTGCCGTTCCTCGTCTTCGCTCTGGCCGGAGGGCTGGTGCCGCTCCCGCTGACCGTCATGCAGATCCTCGCGGTGGACCTGGGCACGGAGACGCTGCCCGCCCTTGCGCTCGGCCGCGAGCCTGCGGAGCCCGGCCTGATGGACCGCCCCCCGCGGCCGCCGTCCGAACACGTCGTCGATCGCCGGCTGCTGTTCCGGGCATGGGCGTTCCTCGGCGCCATCTCCGCGGTGCTCGTGACCGGCGGGTTCTTCTTCACCCTCTGGCGCGCCGGATGGTCCCCCGGAGCGGCCACGACGTCCGGCAGCCCGTTGCACCACGCCTACTTGCAGGCGACGACGACCACCTTCGTGGGGATCGTCGCGTGCCAGGTGGGCACCGCCGTCGCCGCCCGCACCGACCTTGCCCCGCTGCGCGCCATCGGACTGACCAGCAACCCGCTGCTGCTCTGGGGCATCGCCTTCGAGCTCGCCTTCACCGCGCTGCTGGTCACCGTGCCAGGTGTGCAGCAGGTGTTCGGGACCGCCGCTCCGCCGTGGCCGTCGCTCCTGCTGGTCGCGCCGTTCCCCGTGATCGTCTGGGGTGCCGACGAACTCCGGCGGGGCCGGCTCCGACGAAGGGCGGCTCAGCCGGCCGGAGCCGGCTCCGGCACGACCAGCTGACCGACGATCGGCTGCCAGCGGCGGGCGAGCCGCGCCTCCAGGTCGTGCATGGTCGTGTACTCGAGCTCTTCCATGGACAGCCGGTGCGGCTCGAAGGGTCCGTGCCGACGTAGGTAGTCCATGACCTCGTTGGCCATCGAGCGGGCCCGGTCGAACGACGGGTCGTCGAACATGTCGCGCGGCCCGACCAGCCGGCCGTTGTGCAGCTGGTAGCCGAGGGCCACGACCCGCGGCGGCCCGTCGAAGCGCGCCGGGTGCGCGTCACCGACCGCCACCGGCATCAGCGGCGCGTGGTGCGACCCGCGCATGGCTCCCGCCACGGAGTGCGGGAACGCGAACGGCTCCAGCGCCTCGCCCACGGCCGGCAGCCCCGACTGGCAACGCACGATCATGACGGGGTCGTCCTTGCCGACGTACTTGCCGGCGATCAGGGACAGCCGCTGCGTGCTGGTGGCCGCACCCGGGATCTCCAACGAGCGTGACGTGACCGAGTGGATCACGTAGCGCGCCGGAGTGCCGATGTACATCAGCAGGTCGTACATCTCCTCCGGCGTGTCGAACTCGATCCGCTTGTCCTCGTAGAGGTCGTAGATCTCGAACCGGAAGCCGTCGTGCATCTTCGCGTCGATGACCAGACCCGCCGTGGTGAAGGGGTCGGCGAACATGCGGAACAGCGGCAGGTTCCAGGCACCCGGCTCGGTCTTGTCGGCGAGGAAGACGAGCACCGGCTCCGACGGCCGCTCCTCGAGCTCCATCTCGGCGTACCCGGGGCCGAGGCCGCGCAGATTGCCCGAGAATGCGTCGGAGAGCAGGTCCTGCCCGGCGCCGTAGAGCCCCAGCTTCTCGGCGATCCGCGTCGTCGCCTGGAACACGTCCCAGGCGAAGGAGTGCACCAGCCGGTCGTCCGGCTCGCGTTGGTGGGTCATGATCAGCGAGATGTCGTCGCCGCAGGCGGCGACCTGCCCGTCGATCAGCAGCTGCCCGCGCTCTGCCTCGACGAGCCGGCGGGCCTCCTCGAGCATCTCGGGGTGCACCGCCGAATGGCCGACGAAACCGCCCGTGTCCGCCTTGATGATGCTGAGCGTGTACATGCTGACTCCTCACCCGTCGGGGGTTCGCCGCTCAGGACGCGGCCTGGCCGTGCACGTAGAACAGGAGGCTGCCGGTGCCGCCGTCGTGCAACGTGTGACGCACGCCGCGAGGCACGTGCAGGTAGCTCCCGGCGACCAGTTCCGTCCCGCCGACCGTCACCGAACCGACCAGCACCCACAGGTGGTGCTCCCGGTCGAGGTGCAGGTGGCTGGGTTCCTCGGCGCCCGGACGCAGCCGCAGCAGCCCCGCGACGGCGGACTCCGCGGCGTACAACGTCTTGCAGTCGACGCCGACCGCACCGGCCAGCTCGTGCCACGGCAGCTTGTCGACGTCGGAGTAGGGGACGAGCCGGACTGTCGACTCGATGGTCTGCGGGCTCATGGGAAGCCTCCGGCCGGCTACGTGAAGATGATGTGTCCGCCGGCGGCCATCGCGTAGAACTCGCCGACGGTGATGATGTCCTGGACCTGCGGGATGAAGTCGTTCTTCTCGAGGGCGAAGAGGTCGACCGAGGCCTTGCAGGCGTAGATGCCCGCACCCGTGTCGGCGATCATCTCGACGAACTCCGGAATCGAGGGGATGTCGAGGTCGCCCATCTTGCGCTCCAGGTAGTGCGTCATGAGCGACGAGACGCCCGGCAGGCCACCTGCCCACGTGGCCAGGTGCAGGCCGGGGTTGCCGACGGTGGCCACCTTGACGTGCTCGTGCCGCTTGGCGTGGATCGCGTCCAGGCCGAAGAACGTGAAGAACAGGTTGACCTCGATCCCTTCCGCACGGGCACCGTTGGCCATGATCAGCCCGGGATAGATGCCCTCGAGAGAACCTTTCGAGATGATGATCGAGACCTTCTGGATGGGAGCGGTCATCGCACGACCTCCGTTCGTCCTAGATGCAGCCGCGCGGCTTCGGGATACCGGCGATGCGCGCCGCGACCTTGGCCGGACCGCCCGGGAACACCCGGTAGAGGTCCTTGATGGAGATTCCGGCGGTCTTGCTCAGCGCCCGCACGTTGGGGCCGGAGCCGGTGCGGGCGTACTCCGCCCGCATGAACTTCACGACCCGCAGCTGCTCCTCGCTCGGGTCGGCGATGCCCTCACGGGCGGCGAGTTCCGGGATCATGTATTCGGTCCACTGCGCCGGCTCGGCGAAGAACCCGTCCTCGGTGACCTCGACGGCCACCCCGGCGACCGTGATGGTGGGCATGGCTACTCCTCTCGCGCTCCGACGGCCGACAGCTGCTTGCCGGCGATCGGCATCGGCGCGTGCAGTCTCGGCAGATCGCGACCGCGCAGGAGGGCGTGCCAGTAGAGCGGTTCGAACAGCAGCTTGCCGAGATGGTTGGACCGCGACTCCTTGAGCAACGGCAGCCCCACTGCGGTCGGGAAGTGCCCGGGCAACGGCTCGGTGTCGTAGTTGAAGTCGATGAGCAGCGCCTTGCCGAACCCGGTCTCGACGAAGCAGCTGGTGTGCCCGTCGAAGCTCGACAGCAACGGCCGCCCGGCCAGGTAGTCGCGGATGTTGCCGACCAGCACGTCGCCTTCGAAGTGCGCGACCGAACCGGCCTTGGAAGCGGGCAGGTTGGCGGCGTCGCCGATGACGAAGACGTTGGGAGCGGCGAGCGCCTGCAGTGTGTGCTCGTCGGTGGGCACGAAGTCGAGCGCGTCGCCGAGGCCGGGCGACCGGCCGACGTAGGCCGCGCCGCCATGAGCAGGCACCACCACTGCCAGGTCGAAATCGACCGTGCGTCCGTCGTACGAGATCAACCTGCCGTCCCCGCCGGCGACCTCTCCGACGGCGAACTCCGTGACGAGCTCGATGCCCTTGGCCTCGAGCAGCCCGGCGAGGCGACCGGCGGCGACCGGCTTGGTGAAGGCCGCGTCGAGCGGCGTGACGTAGGTGAGCCGGACCGAGTCGCGTACGCCGCGCCGCCGGAAGTACCAGTCGGCGAGGAAGCAGAACTCCAGTGGCGCCACGGGACACTTGATCGGCATGTCGACGACGTCGACGACGAGGCGGCCGCCGTCGAAGGTCGCGAGCGCACCGGCCAGAGCGGCGGCGCCTTCGGCCGTGTAGAAGGTGAAGACCCGCTCCATCCAGCCCGCGCCGGTCAGCCCCTCGGTCTCCTCGGGGAGCAGCCTGGCGCCGGTCGCGATGACGAGCACGTCGTAGTCGAGCACCCGCCCGCCGGCGAGGAACACCCGGCTGGCCGATGTGTCCACCCGGTCGATCGCGGCCTGCCGGAAGTCGACGCCGTCCCGGAGCTGCCGACGTCGTGACCGGGTGATCCCCTCGACGCTCGATCGGCCGAACGGCACGAACAGCAGCCCCGGCTGGTACAGGTGACTGTCGTCCTGGTCGACCACGACGATCTCGACATCGCCCGCGGGGTAGCACTGCCGCAGCCGGTTGGCCGCCAGCGTGCCTCCGGTGCCGGCTCCGAGGACCACGATGCGGGTGGTCATGCGGCTAGCCAACGCCGCGCGGCACCTGCCCGGTAGGGCCGAAAGTCCGCACCGACCCGGAGGGCACCGCCCGCTGGCTCGACGGCCGGTGGCTCGATCTCGACGCGTGGGCCGAGACGACCGGTCCGACGGCCGGCTGACCTACAGCGCGCGCACGAGCTGCAGCGCGTCGAGGACGCCGATCCCGGTCGTGTAGTCGTAGCCGGGGGTCGCCGGGTACAGCCCGTTGCTGCCCAGCGTGATGTCGCGGAAGCCGTTGACCGCCCCCGGGTTGGGCTGCGGCGCGTAGACGGTCACGACCTGCTGCGCGACGGTGCCCGGGTTGACCTTGTTGTAGAGACGGTAGAAGTCCGCCGCAGCCAGCCCGAGCCGGTTGCCGCGCACGCTCTCGACCCGCGCCCACAGGCCCATCACCAGCGGGCTCGAGACGCTGGTCCCGCCGACCCCGACCGGCTGCCCGCTGCTGCCGTCGTAGACGAGGTACGGCGTGTTGGCGTCGGCCAGCGCCGCGACGTCGGGGACGCCACGACCGCCCTGATTGGTGTACTGCCACGACTGGCCCGCCGGGTTGGCGCGCAGCGTCCACGGCGGCGCCGTCTCCCAGGGGCTGATGCCGCCGCCCCCGGCGATCCAGGCGATCTCCTGCTGCACGTTGCCCTGGTCGTCGGCGAGCAGCGTGGTGCCGCCCACCGCGGTGACGTACTCGCCCGTCGACGGCCAGCTCACCCCGGGAGGCCCGGCCGGCAGGCCGACGGAGATGACGACGGGGCAGGCGTACCCGTTGTCGCCGGTCGACGCGAACATGCTCTGCCCCTGCAGCGCCCCCTCGGCCAGCGACTCGTCGGTCGTGACCATCGCACCGTCGAGGAACGCGATGACGTCGCACTCACCCAGCGACGCCGACAACGCGGTCGCGTGGTCGTCGGCGACGAACAGGTTGATGGCGCGGGCGACCTCGGGGTCGGTGAACGTCGAGACGTCGTACATCCAGAGGCGGTTGACCGCGCCGGCGACCATCGTCGAGATCTGCGTGTCGAGGTCCCACTCGGTGTTGCCGGTCATCGGGTTGTCGTTGGCGTCCACCTGCGGGGTGGCGCCGTAGCGGACGCTCACCGGCACCCGCGGGAAGCGCCACGCCTTCTCGGCGACGCGCAGGTTCTTGATGATCGGCGCCGGGTCGCCACCCATCACGACGGCGACCGACGTGCCGGCTGCCGGGGGCAGCCGGTCGGCGTCATAGGCGTGCGCCACGGCGCGGGGCGTGAAGCCGGTCAGGTCGGGTGAACCGCTCGCCGCGACGCCTGCGGGCGTCGACGGGTGCGAGGTCGTCGCCCGGGTGAGCGGGGTCGCCATCGGGAGGTTCGACAGGCCGAGGACCGCGGTGACGGCGCCGGCCAACCGGGAGGGCACGGAGGCGGGCGCCGCGTTGGCGTAGACGGTGTGACCGTCGAGGGCGTAGGAGAGCAGGCTGGTGTGGAACGCCCGCTGCACCTGCGCGACCGTGCCGGTCGCGTCGACGAGCAGCCGGTTGGACGAGGCGCTGATGTCGCGGAATCCCTGCGCGCGCAGGTAACCCTCGACCGCGCCGACGTGCGCCGCCGTCGGCCCGAACTCCGCCAGCACCTGCGCCGGAGTCATGAAGTGCTGGTACGACGCGGTGCCAGGGGTGGCCAGGTCATGGATGCGCTGCTGCACACCGGCGCTGTTGCGCAGCGGCAGCGTCAGGCTGATGTGCAGCCGCTGGCCGGCCGGGAGAGCACCGAGGACCGGGGCGTCGACGTGCAGCGCCTGCGTGTGCGTGGGCGCCCAGGCAGGCCCGCCGCCGCCGGTGGCGGCCTCCGCCGCAACCGCCGTGGCAGCGATCACGCACATCGCCAGTCCGCCCGCCAGCCACCGTCGCTTCACGCGCCCAACCCTTCGCAGTTCCGAAACATCCGCCGTGACAACGACGGTCCACTGGGATCGTTACGCGATGTGTGCGCTCCGTTCCTGCCTGTGCGGGCAGATTTCTCCGCCGCCGGCCGCAGCGGCGCGCGTGGCGGTGGCAGAGTGGCCGGGTGAGCGCCGAGACGATGTCCGCCCCCGTGGCCCTGACCGATGTCGAGTCGTTCGTCGACGGCCACCCGTGGGAGCAGTACCGCTGGCTGCGTGACAACGCCCCGGTCTACCGGCACCCGGAAGGACACGGGCCGGGTTTCTGGGCAGTCACCCGCCACGCAGACGTGCAGCGGGTCAGCCGCGACACCGCGACCTTCTCGTCGTGGCTGGGCGGCATCATGATCCCCGACCCTGATTCGCCCGAGCTGCTCGACGGCGCCCGCCACATGATGCTGTACATGGACCCGCCGCAGCACACTCGCTACCGGCAGCTGGTCAACCGCGGGTTCACGCCGCGCAGCGCCGCCACGTGGACCGAGCGCATCGAGGCGTTGGCCGCGCAGATCGTCGACGAGGTCGTCGAACGCGGCGAGTGCGACCTGGTCGCGGACCTGGCCGGCGAGCTGCCGTCGTACGTCATCGCGGAGCTGATGGGGATCCCACTGGCCGACGGCCGCCGGCTCTACGAGCTGACCGAGATCATGCACTCGGCCGACCCGGGGCTCAGCGACGCCGACCACATGGCCGCCGTCATCGAGATGCACACGTACGCCGGGCAGGTCGCCGCGGACAAGCGCAAGAACCCCGGCCACGACCTCGCGTCGACGCTGGTCAGCGCCGAGGTCGACGGCGAGCGGTTGTCCGACGAGGAGTTCAACTGGTTCTTCCTGCTGCTGCTCAACGCCGGCGGCGACACGACCCGCAACCTGGTGGCCGGCGGCATGGAGGCCCTGTTCGCGCACCCGGCGCAGCGTGCGCGGCTGGCCGCCGACCTCGACGGCCTGCTGCCCACGGCGGTCGAGGAGCTGCTGCGCTGGGTCAGCCCGGTGGTCTACATGCGGCGCACGGCGACGGTCGACACGGAGCTGGGCGGGCGGCGCATCGCGGCCGGCGACAAGGTCGTCATGTACTACGGCGCGGCCAATCGCGACCCGGCGGTCTTCGCCGAGCCCGACGCCTTCGACGTGGGCCGGGCGCCCAACCCGCACATCGCGTTCGGCGGCGGCGGCGCCCATTTCTGCCTCGGCGCGCACTTCGCCCGCATCGAGATCGCCGCCATGCTGCGGCAGATCCTCAGCCGGTTGCCCGACATCGCCCCTGCCGGGCCGCGCGAGCCGCTGCTGTCGACGTTCATAGCCGGACCCCGCCGGCTGCCGGTGACGTTCGCCCCCGGGCCGCGCCGCCGCTAGCTCGCAGCGACCAGCGCCTCGCGCAGCGAGTCGGGGATCGGGCGCTTGCCGGACAGGTCGCGGGCGACCGTCACGTAGACCGTGCGCACGGTCACGAGCACGTCGGACTCCAGATCGGCCAAACCGCGGATGTCGTAGCGGAGCGTGAAGCTCGTGGTGCCGATCTTCTCGACGTCTACGGCGATGTGCGCGATGTCCCCGGCCCGCAGCGAACCGGCCCAGTCGACCTCCGCGTGCACGACCTGGAAGTCGAGGTCGAGGTCCTGCAGCGTCGGGCCGGGCAGCCGGCCGAGGAACCACGCGCTGGCCTCGTCGACGTAGCCGAGGTACCACATGTTGAAGACGACACCCTGCATGTCGACCTCGTAGTAGCGCACCGGCGACGTGTACACCTCGGCTGCAGCAACCATGACCGGGGAGGCTAACGTGCCGCCGGCCGCCGGCCGGCCCGGATGCCGCTGGCGGCTCCTCCGGCGAATCGACCCGCGACGGTCAGCCGGCCAGTGCGCCCAGAGCGATGCTTTCGGCCGCCGCCGTGATCCGCGGGGGCTCCCGAGTCACCGGAATGGCGGCGGCGACAAGGTGCCGGGCCAGCATCGAGGACGGCCCGACCGCGACAAGGGCGCCGCCGTTGCCGTCGACGGTGCGGGCGGCCTCGGCCAGGAAGGCGAACATCGTCAGCTCGTGCCGGTCGTCGAGCCCCGTGAGGTCCACGACGATGCGCACCCCGGACCGGTTGCCCAGCTCGCGCAGGACCTGCCGGGCCTCTCGCGCCGACTGGTAGTCGAGTACGCCGACCCGCACGTAGACCGCCGGGTACGCCGACGAGGCCTGTCCGGCAATGATCTCGAAATCCGCAGCCATCTGCTCTCATTCCCACGCGCCGAGGAGGGCTGCTGGGGGCCAGAGCAGCTGCGGTCACCCGCCGGGACCTGGACGGGGCGAACGAGAGAACGCTACGTCGCATCGTGCGTGCACTCAAGCGGCTTCCGCCGAGTCAGGGCCCCGGCATGCGCCGATCTGCCGGACCTCGGCTCTCGGACCCGACCGCGGGCCGGTAACATTCGTTACTTTCCGGACAGGGCACCGAGGGAGAGGCCGATGACGGAATCGACGGGCGTGCGCGAGGTGCCGGTCCGCAGGGTCGCCCTGGAGGCGGCGTTCGAGTCGGTGCCCAAGCACTTCGCCAAGGACGGCGACCTGGTGTCCAGCCACCTCGTCGCGGCGCTGTCGTCGGTGTTCCCCGACGGTGAGGACTTCTTCGTCCGGTCGGTCAAGCACTACCGCGACCAGATCAGCGACCCCGTGCTGAAGCAGCAGGTCTCCGGCTTCATCGGCCAGGAGGTCACCCACGGCCGCGAACACCGTGCGTTCAACGCCCACCTCGCGACCCTCGGCTACCCCACCCAGATCGCCGAGCGGCTCACCCGCCGCGGGCTGGAGTTCCGGACCCGGCACGTGCCGCCGATCGCGAACCTCGCGACGACAGCGGCGCTGGAGCACGTCACCGCCACGCTCGCGGAGCTGGTCATGCGCGACGAGGAGACCCGCGAGGCGTTCGGCCACGAGGCGGCCCGCGACCTGTTCCTGTGGCACGCACTCGAGGAGAGCGAGCACAAGGCCGTCGCGTTCGACGTCTATCGCGCGATGGGCGGCAGCGAGCGGTTGCGCATCTTCACGATGAAGGCCGTCCGCTGGGGGTTCGTGCTCGGGATGGCGGTGCAGGTGGTGCTGTCGATCCTCAGCGACCGGGCGACATACCGGCCGGGGGCGCTGCGCAAGAGCTGGCGCTACGCGCGCCGCCAGCCGCTGCTGAGCCGGACCACCTGGCAGCAGCTCAAGGCTTACGAACGTCGCGGCTTCCACCCGAGCGACGTGCCAAACGACGACCTGGTCGAGAGCTGGCGCGAGCGGCTGTTCGGCGAGGGCGGCGCCATGCTCTACGCGACCCGCGGAGCCGTCGCCTCCTGACCCTCCTCAGCCGGCGGCGACCGGCCCGACCCGCTCGGCGCGCAGGGCCGCGCGTCGCACCTTGCCGGCGTCGTCGCGCAACGGCTCACTGACGTACTCGACCGACCGCGGCACCTTGTAGCGCACCAGCCGCTCCGCGACGAACGCGAGCAGCTCCGGCTCCGGCAGCAGCGCCCCATCGGCCTGGACGATCGCGTGGACGTTGTTGCCGCGCTCCTCGTCGGGCAGGCCGATCACCGCACACGAGTGGACCAGCGGGTGCTCGAGGATCGCGGCCTCGACCTCTGCGGGGTAGACGTTCGACCCACCGGTGAGGATCATGTCGCTGGCCCGGTCTCCGAGGTAGAGGTAGCCGTCCTCGTCGAGCCAGCCCATGTCGCCGAGCGACTCCCAGCCGTCGGCCGAACGGCGCGGCTCGGCGCCGACGTAGCGGTAGGTCGGGGTGTCGCGTTCCGACTTCAGCCACACCTCACCGGTCTGCCGGGGCGGCAGGTCGCGGCCGTCCTCGTCGCGGATCGTCACCGTCCCCCGGGCGGGTCGGCCGACCGAGCCGCGGTGCTCCAGCCACTCCTCACCGCTGATGATCGTCGAGGCCTGACCCTCGGTGCCGCCGTACAGCTCGTAGATCCGTTCGGGACCGAGCCACTCGACCCAGGCGTCCTTCAGCCAGGCGGGACACGGCTCCGCGAGGTGCCAGACGACCCGCAGCGCCGACAGGTCGTAACGGCCGCGCACCTGCTCGCCGAGCGACCAGATCCGCTTCATCATCGTGGGCACGAGGTAGACGATGTCGGCCCCGTGGCGATCGAGCGCGTCGAGCGTCTGCTCCGCGTCGAAGCGAGGCAGCACCACCACGTGGTCGCCCCAGAGCAGCGCCTGCCACGACCAGATCAACGGGCCGTTGTGGTACAGCGGCCCGGGCATGACCATGCAGCCGCCGGGGCTGATGAGAAGCGGCACGGGCCCGTCGGTCTCGAACAGCGACGGGTCGCCGGAGACGATCAGCTTGGGACGACCGGTCGAGCCGCCCGAGGTCGGCGCCTTCCAGGCCGGGGAGACGACGTCGGGCAGCGGCTCGTCGACGGGCGGCGCGGTGTAGCCGACCGGCAGGCATCGCCGGCCGGGAAACGTCGCCTCCTCGACGCCGAGGACGGCGGCCGCGTCGGCGAGCTCGACGATGGCGGTCAGCTCGCGCACCGGGAGCCTGGCGGACACCGGTTGCGGGATCGCGCCGATCTTCCAGCAGGCGGCGAACGCCACGAACCAGTCGACCGAGTTGGGCAGTGCCACCGTCACCATGTCGCCGACGCGCACCCCGCCGGCGCGCAGGTCATGGCCCAGGCTCGTGGCCGCCCGGTCGAGCTCGGCCCGGGTCAACGAGCGGTCGCCGCACGTGACCGCGGGCCGATCGGGGTCCTGGCCGGCCAGGTCGCGGATGCGTTGCGCGAAAGAGATCGGTGCCACGACCGCCATCCTGCCTGCTCGGCAGCGCAGCCGACCGGCGGGCGGCACTATGGTCACCCTGAACGCCCTGCCAGGGCCGTCCTCGACTCCCGAAACACGCGAGGTGCACCGACATGCCCGACATGTGTCTCGCGCAGGACCCCGACGCCGATGCGCTGCTGACGCGCAGCCCGCTCGCACTGCTGATCGGCATGGTGCTCGACCAGCAGATCCCGCTGGAGAAGGCCTTTCGCGGCCCGCTTGTCCTGGCCGAGCGCATCGGCGACCTCGACGCCGCCCGCATCGCGGACTACGACGAGGACGCGCTCGTCGCGGCGTTCGCCACGCCGCCCGCGCTGCACCGCTTCCCCAAGGCGATGGCCGCCCGCGTGCAGGAGCTGTGCCGGCAGCTGGTGGCGAGCTACGACGGCGACGCCGCCCACGTCTGGACCACCGCGCGCGACGGCAACGAGCTGCTCCGACGGGTCCGTGGGCTGCCCGGCTTCGGGGAGCAGAAGGCGCGCATCTTCGTGGCGCTGCTCGGCAAGCAGCTCGGCGTCCGGCCCCGCGGGTGGCGTGAGGCTGCCGGCACGTTCGGCAAAGCCGGCTCTCACCTGTCCGTCGCGGACATCGTCGACGCCGAGTCGCTGGGACGGGTGCGGGCCTACAAGCAGCAGATGAAGTCCGCGGCGAAAGCCTCCGCCTAGCCTGCCCCGGCCTGTGGCACCTCCGCCGTTGGGACGTTCGGCCCTATCAGGCGACGGACCCGGCGCGTGAGATGGGCACATGCCCGTCACGCTCACCCATAGCAACCGGGGCGACGTGGCGGTCATCGCCGCCCACAGCGATCCGGCCGTGTCGTTCCTCTGCCGCTCGCTGATGGCGGGAGCCGCCTTCTCCGATTACGCGGCCGTCCTCATCGACCTGCGCGACGCCGACCTCTCAGACAGCAGCACGCTGGCGGCGATCGAGCAGGCCGCCCGCAGCTGCCTGAGCCGACGTCAGCTGCTGGGTGTGGTCCGGCCGGGAGAAGACGTCGCCCATGCGGTCGCACGGGTACGTCGCGGACGCCGGCTGCTCGAGGGTCCTGCCGGCACCGCCACCACCTCGGCGCGCGTGGCCGGCAACGTGCTCAGCGGCCTGTTGAAGACGGCAGGCGCCGTCGTCCGGCAGGTCGCCACGGCCCGGGCCCAGCCCCCCCACTGAGCCCGGGCCACGGCCCCCGCACCGGATCACAACAGGCGGTGCGGCGGGCGAAGGGCCGACAACCGTCGACGTACGGCGGACTCGGTGGCCGCCACGACGTCGACGTCGACGTCGACGCCGGTGTTGCGCAGCTGTATCCAGTAGCGCGAGACGCACCTGATGACGCTGCCTGCGGGGAAGACGTCGGCATACTCCGCGATCAGCCGTTCGGTCATCACCAGCATGCGCTCGCGCGCCGCCCGCCGCTGCGCGAACGACGCCGTGTCTACCGTCACCGTCATGCCCGGTCTCCTGTTCGGCATCCGGTCCCCGTGCTTGGCATGCTGCGGGAGACACCGTGAAGATGTGCCGGAACCGGTCCACAAACCGGCCCGATGCCCGAGCGCGGGTACGTCGTTTGCACGACAACCCGTCCCTGGAGCCGCCCCGTGCACGTCGTTTCCGAGCAACACCTGAGCCGCGTGCTCGGCAACCTGCGTGCCGAGCAACCACGGATCGTCGCGAGCGGCAACGCCGCCGCGCCGGCGACCCTGCTGACCGCGGTCGACGCCGCGATCCCGGCGTACCGGCTGTTCATGCTCAACGCCCCGGCCGGCCTCCTGCTGCGCGACGGGGTGATCCCCGAGACGCCGTTCGTCGGTCCGGGCATGCGCGGACATCCGCTGCTCGCCTACACGCCGTGCCGACTCAGCCTCGTGCCGCGCCTCATCACTACGCGGCTGGTTCCAGACGTGGTGGTGCTCAACACCACGGTCCCTCGCGACGGGGTGGTGTCCCTCGGCATCGAGGTCAACATCCTGCCCGCCGCGATCGAGGCGGCGCACGACCGCGGCGCGTTGGTGGTCGCGCAGCTCAACCGGTCGATGCCCTACACCTACGGCGACGGGCAGGTGCCGGTCGCCGACATCGACTACGCGGTCGAGGTCGACGAACCGCTGCGCGCCACCACGGCGCGCCCTTCCGACGAGACGCACCGGGAGATCGGTGCCCGGGTGGCCTCGCTCGTCGGCGAGGCCGCAACGCTGCAGGCCGGCATCGGCGCGGTGCCCGACGCCACGCTCGCCGCGCTGAGCGGGCGGACCCGCCTGCGCGTCTGGACCGAGATGCTGAGCGACGGCGTGATGCACCTGGAGCGCGCCGGGGCGCTCGACGGCGACCACCCGTTGCGTACGTCGTTCGCGGCCGGGAGCCCCGAGCTCTACGACTGGATCGACCGCAACCGGCGACTGGTCTTCAGCCGCACCGAGAAGGTCAACGATCCGGCGCGGATCGCGCGGCAGCCGGCGATGACGTCGATCAACACGGCACTGCAGGTCGACCTGTTCGGCCAGGCCAACGCGTCGTACGTCCGGGACCAGATCCACTCCGGCTTCGGTGGTCAGACCGACTTCATCGTCGGCGCCCTGCACGCGACCGACGGCAACGCGGTCGTGGCCCTCGCCTCGTGGCACCCGAAGGCCGACGTCTCGACGATCGTGCCCGCATTGCGTGCGCCGGCCACGTCGTTCCAGCAGTCGTACGTCGTGACCGAGCAGGGTACGGCGCCGTTGTGGGGCAGCTCCCAGCACGAGCAAGCACGGGCTCTCATCGAGCAGGCGGCGCACCCCGACGCGCGGGACGATCTCCGGAGGGCGGCCGCCGAGGCTCACCTGTTGTGACCCCCGGCACCAGGTTCGGGACCAACGCCCCTAACGCGGCGGGCGGACGCGCACCAGCCTTGGAACAGGAGGTGGTTCACATGGCCGACACGGTGAACCCACTGGTGGTCGTCGGAGTCGACGGCTCGGAAGGTTCGCAGACCGCGCTTCGCTGGGCCGCGGACTACACCCGCCGTGCGGAGGGTCGGCTGCTGGTCATGGGCGCGTGGCAGTACCCGACGATGTACTACGGCTACGCGGTCGCGATTCCCGAGGACGACCTGGCCGCAGAGACCGAGCGCGCGGTACGCGCCTCGGTGACCGAAGTCCTCGGCAGTGAACCGGACCTCTCGGTCGATGTCCGCATCGCGCAGGGTCCGGCGGCCGAGGTGCTGCTCGAGGCGGCGGCGTCGGCCGACCTGCTCGTCGTCGGCTCGCGGGGACACGGGGCGTTCACCGGGATGCTGCTGGGCTCGGTCAGCGGCCACGTCGTGCATCACGCGGCGTGCCCGGTCGTCGTGGTCCGCCCCCCCAAGGCAGGCAAGTGATGGCCACGACCCTCGCACCGCCGGCCCGCATCTGGAAAGGCGCGGTCGCCGCCGCCGTGCAGGCACCGTCGATCCACAACAGCCAGCCCTGGCGCTTCGTCGCCGAGGGCGACCGGCTGCACCTGTACGCCGACCCGCGTCGGCAGCTGCAAGAGGTCGACCCGACCGGCCGCTCGCTGCATCTGAGCTGCGGGGCGGCGCTGATGCACGTGGAGCTGGCTGTGCACGCGGCCGGGCGTGACTGCCTGATCAGCCTGCTCCCCGACCCGGACGACCGGCTGCTGCTCGCCACGATCACCCTGGGGGGCGAGCGTTCACGCACGATCGTGGAACGGCGGCTGGCCGGCGCGATCGTCAAGCGGCACACCCACCGTCAACCGTTCACGGGCGAACCCGTGCCGGCCCCCGTCCTGCACCAGTGGCGCCACGGCGTGGCCGGTCGCGGTGCCTGGCTGCACGTGCTGTACCGCAGCGAGGATCTCGTGCTGGTCAACGCTCTGCTGGCACAGGCGGACGAGGCCGAGCGTTGCGACCCCGCGTACCTGGAGGAGCTCGCCGCGTGGACGCGTGACGACGGTCACCAGGGTGTGCCCGCCCGTGCGTGGCGGGACAGCGACTCCGTCTCCTGCGTGCCGCTGCGCGAATTCGGCAACCGTCCGCAGGGCGGCGAGAGCGCGGACGCCCCGCCTCCGGTAGAGCGTCCTCAACTCGTGCTCATCGGCACCGACGACGACGACCCGCGGGCCTGGTTGCGTGCTGGGATGGCGATGGAGTGGCTGCTGCTCGCCGCCACCGCCAGTGGCCTCGCGGCCTCCCCGCTCACACAGGTCCTCGACTGGCCGGCCTACCGCACCCGGGTAGCCCCGCTGCTCGGGTTGTCGGGCTACGTGCAGATGATCCTGCGCGTGGGCTACCCCACCACGGACGTGACGACCCCGCGCCGGCCGCTGTCCGACGTCTTCTCGGTCAGCTGAGCCGGTCCGTCCACCGGATGGCTAGCCCTTCGCCGCGCCGTCCGCGAGAGCGTCGAGGGCAATGGCGGCGTGCGCGTAGGCTCCGCCGGCCCGCATCTCCGCCGCGACCCAGATCGCTTCCATGATCTGCTCGTCGGTGGCCCCCTTGGCGTGGGCCAGCTTCGTGTGCCCGCGGATGCAGTAGGGGCACTGCGTGGTGTGCGCCACGGCCACCGCGATCAGCTGCTTGGTGACCTCGGGCAGCGAACCCTCGGCGAAAACCTGCTTGCTGAAAGCCGTGAACGCGTCGTGAGTCTGCGGCGCGAGCGCCTTGCGACGGGCACTCATCTCCGCGGTTGCGTGCGGAAACACGTCATGAGCCATGACCCCATCCTCATCTCGACACGACACATCTGTCCACCCGGCACCGCGCCGGTCCCAGGTTCCGGCGCGGTGCCCGAGGCCCTCAGGGGATCAGCACCGCGCGGCCGGCGACCTTGCCGCGGCGAAGGTCGTCGAGGGCGGCGTTCGCCTCGGTGAGGGGGTACTCCGTGAGCGGAGAGTGCAGCTTGCCGTACTGGGCCAGCGCGACGACGTCGGCCAGCTCGTTGCGGCTGCCCCAGTAGCTCGTCATGACCTCCACCTCGACGGGCAGGCCCAGGAACGACACCGGCAGCGCACCGCCGGCGATGCCGACCACGACGATGCGACCTGCCGCGCCGACGACCTGCGCCGCCAGGGCGAGCGTGTCGTCGCTGCCGACGAAGTCGATGACCGCGGCCGCGCCCCGCCCTTCGGTGAGGTCGTGGATCTCGCGGACCACGTCCGGCCCGGTCGGGTCGAGCACGACGTGTGCACCGAGCGCGTGCGCCTGGGCCCGCTTGTCCGCAGCCGTCTCGACGACGATGGTGCGTGCGGGGCTCAGCGCGCCGGCGTACTGCACGCCGTACTGACCGAGGCCGCCGGCTCCGATCGTCACGAGGTGACTGGCCGGTCCGAGCAGCGGCAGCACCTTGCGCAGGGCGCGGTACGGCGTCAGCCCCGCGTCGGTCAGTGGCGCAGCCTGCACGGGATCCAGGCCCTGCAGCGGCACCAGGTGTCGCTCGCCGGGCACCGCGATGTACTCCGCATAGGCGCCCTGCGCGCCGATGCCCGCCCAGCGACTGACGTCGCAGAGCTGCTCCTCACCGCCGAGGCAGAAGCGGCACGCCCCGCAGCCCCAGCCGCCGAAGACCGCGACCGCGTCGCCCGGGCGCACCGAGCGCACGCCGTCCCCGACCGCAGCGACGTAGCCCGCGACCTCGTGGCCCAGAACCCACGGGAAAGCGGGGATCATCGGGATCTCGCCGTCGATCAGGTGCAGGTCCGAGTGACAGACGCCCGCCGCAGCGACCTGTACGACCGCACCACCGGGCGGAGGCACGGGATCGGGTAGCTCGGCCGGTTCGAGAACTGCCTTGTAGTCCGGCAACACCATCGCTCGCATGTCCACCTCCAGCTTTCCGCCGCGACGATCGGTGCCGCGGCGCTAGTCCAACAGCACGCGCTCCCCCGGCCGCGGCACGACCGCGGTCCACTGCAGCTCCCGCTCGATCCGGTCCCGCAACGTGGCCGAGGCCCCGGGCTCCCCGTGGACGACGTAACAGACCTGCGGCGGCTGCGGCATCCGGCCGAGCCAGGCGACGATCTCGTCGGCGTCGGCGTGCACCGAGTAGCTCGGCACGTTGACGATCTCGGCGCGCACCGGGACGTAGCGGCCGTGGATCTTCAGGCTCCGGGCACCCTCGAGCAGGGCGCGGCCACGCGTGCCCTCGGTCTGGTAGCCCGCGAGCACGACCGTGTTGCGCGGGTTCGGCAGCAGCCACTCGAGGTGGTGCAGCACGCGGCCGCCGGTCGCCATGCCCGACGCCGAGAGGATCACCGACGGCACGGTCGGCGCGTTCAGCGCCTTGGACTCCTCGACGGAGTGCGCCTCGTGCAGGTTGCCCGGGTCGAACAGCTCCTCGCCGACGGGCAGGTCACCGCGGACCTCGGGGTCGCGCCGGCGGATCGCCTCGCGGTAGATCTGCAGCGCCGCGAGCGCCATCGGGCTGTCGACGTAGACGGGGACGTCAGGAATGGCACCACCGAGGCGAAGCCGGCGCAGCGCCATGAGGATGACCTCGGTCCGGTCGACGGCGAACGCCGGGATCACCACCGACCCACCCCGCCGGACGGTGCGGGTGATGGCCCGGCCGAGCGGGCCGTCGTCGGCGGCCTCGTGCCGCCGATCGCCGTAGGTCGACTCGACGACGACGACGTCGGACGCCGGCGGGTCGGGAGGCGAGTTGAGCAGCGGGTGGACCGGGCGACCGAGATCTCCCGAGAACAGGACCGTCTGCCCGGCGGCGAGCTCGAGCCGGACGCTGGAGGAGCCCAGGATGTGACCCGCCGGGCGCAGGGTCGCGCGCCATCCGGGCGTGACCTCGAACGGCTCGCACAGCGGCACCGAGCACATCGAGCGCACGGCCCGCAGGACGTCAGCCTCGGTGTAGAGCGGCAGCGGCGGGTCGTGCTTCGAGTAGCCGTGCCTGCGCGCGTTGTCGGCGTCCTCCTCGAGCAGGTGGGCGCTGTCGAGCAGCACGATGTGCGCCAGCTGGGCGGTGCCCTGCGTCAGGTACGTCGACCCCCGGAACCCCTGCCGCACGAGCGCGGGCAGGTACCCGCTGTGGTCGAGATGCGCGTGCGTCAGCAGCGCGGCCCCGATCCCCTCGGCGGCGACGGGGAAAGGCTCCCAGTTGCGGCGGCGCAGCTCGCGCAGGCCCTGGAAGAGACCGCAGTCGACGATGACCTTCGTGTCATCGACGCTGACGAGAAATCGGCTACCTGTGACCGTCCCGACCGCGCCGAGAAAGTCCAGTCTGGCCGTCATCGCTGCACTCTCAGTCCAGGACCGGTTCGTCGTACAGCTGGTCGAGCTCGACGCCCAGCTCGCGGGCGGCGGCGATATCCATGCAGTACATGTCCTCGAGCTCGGCTTCCTCGCCCGCCTCCTGCTCGATGTCGTGCATCGCCACGACCGGGTCGTGGTCGAGCAAGCGGCTGTAACGCTCGTCCACCTCGTCGTCGAAGAGCCGGCTGGTCACGTCGGCCTCCTCTCGTCGAGTCCAGGCTCACCGCGCCGCCCGGGCACCGGTAGGGCCGTTGGTCACGTCTGCGTCGCGGGACCTAAGCCTCTACGCGGATGCCGGTCCGGGCGAGAGGCTGGCAGTCACGAGGTCAGCCGCTCGTGCCGATGCGAAGGGGTGAGGGCGATGACGACGTGCCACGACATCTACGGGTACGACGACGAAGCCGCGAGCGACCGGAGAATCGTCGTCGGCGTCGACGGGAGCGCCGCCTCGCAGGCCGCGCTGCGCTGGGCGATCGACGAGGCGCACGCCACGTCGGCGCGGGTCGAGGCCGTGCTGGTCTATCCGCCGAACCCCTACCTGAACTTCGCGTTCGGTGACTACCCCGCCGTGACGGAGGCCCCCTACGACCAGTTCCGTCGGGACGCCCTCGACCAGCTGCGCCAAACGACCGCCGCCGTCGTCCGCCCGGAGGACCGGTTGCGGGTCGAGCTCGCTCTCGCCGCGGACAACGCACCGGCCAGGGCGCTGACCCGTCACGCCGAGAGGGCGGACCTGCTGGTCGTCGGCGGCAGCAGGCATCACGGGCTCGGCGTACTGCTCGGCTCCACCGCCTCGTCGTGCGTACGGCACGCCACCTGCCCCGTCGTGGTCGTCCCCGCCACCGTGGAGGCTGTGCACCCCGACGACTCGGTGCGCACCGTCGAGCGGAGATCGGTCTCGGTCTGAGCGCTCGCGCCTGCCGTCCAGCTGCCGCGGCCCGACGGCCCACGGTGAGTCGGGCGCGGCGCGCCGGCGGCAAGGCCACGTCAGGCGTCGTACAGACCCCAGCGGGCGACGGCACGGGCGACGTCTTCACCCGTCACCACGCCGATCACGTCGCCGGCCTCGTCGACCACCGGCACGGCGTCGACCCGGTCCTGGACCATGACGAGCGCCACCTGGCGGACGTCGGCGTCGGCGAGCACGCACGAGGTCCGCGGTCGGATCATGCCCGCGATCCGCTGCCTGCGCAGCGCCAGGGGGCCGACCGGCCACTGAGCGAAGACCTCGCGGTCGTCGAGCACCCCGACGCAGTGGCCTCCGGCGACGACGACCAGGTGGCGCACGCCGTGCTCAATCATGAGCGTCCACGCCGACCACGGGCTCGCGTCGGGGCTGACGGTCAGCACCGGCGAACTCATGATCATCCGCGCCGTGACCGGGTCAGCGACCTTCGTGCCGTCGGGGACGCCACCTCGCGGATGCGACGTCGTCATCGGCACCCACCTCCGTGCTCGAGCGTCTCCAACGGCGCGCGCCCACGCCAGTGCCGTTGGTCCTCAGCTCGGGCCCGACGTCGGGTCACCCACCGGGCGGCGATCCAGCCCGTGGCCGTGAGCGCCAGCACCGGGGCCAGGTCGGCTGCCGCGAGCGGCCGAGTCTCGAGCAGGTCCTGAAGCCAGGGCAGGTAGACCCCTGCCACGGTCAGGGCGAACGCGGCGGCCACCGCCGCGAACAGGAACGCGTGGCCGGGCGCGCGAGCGCGAACCCCCAGCCCCACGGCGAGCTGGGTTCCGGCGAGCGCGAGGAACAGCATGGTCTGCCACGGCCGGTCCGAGCCGTGGGCCGCCGCGCCGACCCCGAGGCTCACGGCGGTCACCACGAGCGCGAGCTGCAGGATGCCGACGGCGAGGCCATCACCGAGGACGTTCTGCTTCGCCGGACGAGGGGGACGTCGCAGCACGTCGGGCTCCGCCGGTTCGGCCCCGAGCGCGACCCCGGGGATGCCGTGCGTGACGAGGTTGACCCAGAGGATCTGGGCCGGCAGGAGCGGGATCGACAGCCCTACGGCCGGTCCGAGGAGCATGACGAGCAGCTCGGCGACCCCGCCCGTCAGCGCGTAGAGCAGGAACCGACGCACGTTGTCGTAGATGCGCCGGCCCTCCTCGACCGCGGCGACCACGGTGCCCAGGTCGTCGTCGGCGAGCACGAGATCGGCCGCCTGCCGGGCCACCTCGGTGCCGCGGCCGCCCATCGCGACGCCGATGTCGGCGCGGCGCAACGCCGGGCCGTCGTTGACGCCGTCGCCCGTCATGGCGACGACGTGGCCGGCCCGCTGCCACGCCTCGACGACGTCGACCTTCTGCTCCGGCCGGGTGCGCGCGAGCACCCGGACGCTCGTGAGGTCGACGTCCGAGCTCTGCAGGTCGGCACCGCTGAGGACGGCCTCGCCGTCCTCGAGCAGCCCCAGCCGTCGGGCGATCGCGGTCGCCGTGGCCGCGTGGTCGCCGGTGACCAGCACGGGCCGGATACCCGCCGCCTTGCATCCCGCGACGGCCTCGGCTGCGCCCTCTCGCGGCGGGTCCGCCAGCGCGACGAGGCCGGCCAGCGACAGGCCCGACTCGAGATCGTCCGGCGCAACGTCGCCACGCAGCGCAGTGGCCAGGGCGAGCACCCGGTAGCCGGACGCTGCGTAGTCCTCGGCCCGGGCCAGCGCGACGGCGACGTCGTCGGGGTCGGCGTCGACACGCTCGAGCACGACCTCGGGCGCGCCCTTCGTCACGACCAGCGTGCGGCCGTCAGGATTCCGGTGCACCGTCGTCATCCGTCGCCGGCCGCTGTCGAACGGTATCTCGGCCAACCGGGGGAGCCGCCGGTCGGCGGCGGCCTTCACGATGCCGAGACGCGCGGCGGCCGCGACCAGCGCGGCCTCCATCGGGTCTCCGACCGGCTGCCAGTCGCCGTGCGGACCGGCCGGCGGGCGCACCGTGGCGTCGTTGCAGAGAACGGCTGCCTCGAGCAGCGCCGCGAGATGGGGCGCGTCGTCGCGCGTCAGCCGTCGCCCGTCCGGGCCGGTGACCGCTCCGTCGGGCGCGTAGCCGCGACCGGTGACCGACGCTGCACCGTAGGGCGTCCACACCTGCTCGACCACCATCCGGCCCTCGGTCAGTGTGCCGGTCTTGTCCGTGGCCAGCACAGTGACGGCACCGAGCGTCTCCACCGCGGGCAGCCGCCGGGCGATGGCGTTGCGAGCCGCCATCCTCCGGGCGCCGAGAGCGAGCGCGAGCGTGACCACCGCCGGCAGCGACTCGGGGACGGCGGCGACGAGCAGGCTGATCGCCGTGACCACCATCAGCTCGACCGAGCGACCCTGGGCGAGGCCGACGGCGAGGACGATCAGGCAGAGCAGTGCGCCCACCATCGCGATCGCCCGGCCGAGGCCGACGAGCCGCTTCTGCAGCGGGGTCAGGGTCGGTGGCGCCGACATCAGCGCAGCGATCCGGCCGGTCGCGCTGGCGGCCCCCGTCGCGGTGACCACCGCCTCGCCGCGACCACGCACCACGACCGTCCCGGCGAACAGCTGGTCCCCCGCCGCCCCGGCCGAGGGCGGGTCCTTGTCGACGGGCACCGACTCGCCGGTCAGCGACGACTCGTCCACGGTGAGCGCGGCCGCCTCGACGACGTCGCCGTCGGCGGGGACGATGTCACCCTCGCCGAGTAGGACGACGTCTCCGGGGACGATCCGGCTCGCGGGTACGACCGTCACGGTCTCGTCACGCCGCACCCGAGCGGTGGGAGCGGTCATCGCCGACAGGGCCGCGACCGCCCGGTCGGCCCGCACCTCCTGCCCGACGCCGACGGCGGTGTTGACGAAGACGACCAGCGCGATGATGCCGGCGTCCGCGTAGTCGCCGGTCGCGATCGTCAACAGAGCCGCGACGAGGAGTACGACGATCAGCGGATCGACCAGCTGCTGCACGATGCGCCGGCCGAGCCGTACTCGGGGAGCAGCGGCGACGACGTTGTCGCCGTGCTCCGCCAGGCGACGGGTCGCTTCCGCGGAGCTGAGCCCGCTCCGGCTCGCGACCCCCACCGTCATGGCGCGGTCACGTCACCGGCGACGGTGGTGAAGCCGTAACCAGCGGCCCGCACGGCCGTGATGACGTCGGGAAGCGCGTCCGCGTCGTACGTCGTGCCGTCATCGGGGTTGGCGCCGACGTGCATGAGCACGATCTCCCCCGGGCTCAGCCGGGCAAGCACCCGCCGGACGACGTCCCGGGGCCCTCCGGCGGAGCGCCCCTCCCAGCCGAGCGTGTCCACCGTCCAACCGACGGCCTGATAGCCGAGCCCAGCGATGATCGCTCGGGTCCGCGTGTCGCTCTCGCCGTAGGGGAAGCGGAACCACGGATGGGGGTCGCGGCCGGTCACCCGGGCGATGGTCGCGGCGGCGGACGTCACCTCAGCCCGGACCGCCTGCCCGGACAACGCCGGCAGGTGCGGGTGGTCGACCGTGTGGTCACCGACGAGATGTCCGGCCGCGACGATCTGGCGTGCGGCCGCCGGCTGCGCGTCGACCCAGCGCCCGGTCAGGAAGAACGTGGCCGGGACGCGCTCATGAGACAGCGCGGCAAGGATCGGGGCGACTCCCTGCGCGCCCGCGCCCGCGTCGAAGGTCAGCGCCACGACCCGGCGGTTCGTGGGGAGGCGGTCGATCACCGTCGCGGCGACGGCGGCCGTCGAGGCGGGTGCAGTCGTAGGGGCAGGGGGCGCGACGCTCACGTCGGTTGTCGGAGTCCTCGACGCTGACGGCGTCGGGGCCGACGTGGGCGTCGCACCCCCCCTCGGCGACGTCGAGACCGTCGGGCTCGACGTCGCGGGTGAGCTGCCGCCGGGAGAAGGAGCGGTCCTGAGACCGGCTCCCGGCCCACACCCGGCGAGCAGCACGGTGGCGGTGACCGAGGTCACCGCCACCGCAACAGGTCGACGCACGGCCCGTCACCGGCCGGCGAGGACCTCACACCGACGGCGATAGTCCTCCTCCTCGACCTCCCCTGCGGCGTACCGCTGTTCGAGGATTCGCCGTGCGGCGTCTTCGGGTGGTGCCGGCTCACGGACCCGGCAGGCGCGAAGGCTGTACATCACAGCCGTCAGCACCGCCACCCAGACCGCGAGTGCGGCCAAGCACAGCGGGAGCCACACCGCTGCTTCCCATGCCCCACCGTCATGCCAGCCCATCATCGCGATCACCTCCCGCCCGGGTGTACGTGCGCCCGGACACCTTCGCCACGGGCACCTGCTCGTCCCGCGGCCACGACGGATGGCGCATCCGCGCCTCCCAGTGGACGCGACAGACCGAGCACCACCGCGGGTGGTCCATTCCGTGCGGGCAGCGCAGCGACGCGCGCCCCGCACCAGGCGGCCGGGCGGTGGTCTTCGTGGCGGCCATGGGCCTAGCGTCGCTGAACCCGTGTCGACGCGGCAGCGGCTTACGACTCGACCGTGCGGACCGAACGTCCCGACGCGGACATCCCGGGACTCAGCGTGGCGTCAACGGTCCAACGGCACTTCGCCAGGACCTTCCGGCCCTGGTCCGCCGTCCGCACCACGGCACACCGTGGAGACGGTCGGCAGCCGGGCGACCAGTGCACGGCTCTGCGAGCAGAAGGGAGAGCGCCGTGGCAACCGTGACGGCTCACCCCACCTATCCGGTCCGCGTGACGGCGCGGCTCGACGCACCGCTGTCCCGGTGGTTGTGGCTGGTCAAGTGGTTCATGGCCATCCCGCACTACGTCGTGCTGGCCTTCCTGTGGCTCGCCTTCGTGCTGCTGAGCATCGGGGCGTTCTTCGGCATCCTGTTCACCGGGCGCTACCCGCGGAGGATCTTCGACTTCAACATCGGCGTCCTGCGCTGGACCTGGCGCGTGCAGTACTACACGTACGGCGCATTGGGGACGGATCGTTACCCGCCCTTCACGCTCGAGGACAGGCCGGACTACCCGGCCCACCTCGAGATCGCCTACCCCGGTCAGCTGTCCCGGGGCCTGGTGCTGGTGAAGTGGTGGCTGCTCGCGATCCCGCACTACCTCATCGTCGGGCTCTTCCTCGGCGGCGGCTGGATGGCAGTGCACGCCGGCGGCGGGCTGGTCGGGCTGCTCGTGCTGATCGCCGGATTCGCCCTGCTGTTCACCGGCCGCTACCCGCAGCAGATCTTCGACCTGCTGCTCGGGCTGAACCGATGGGCGCTCAGGGTCGCGGCGTACGCCGCACTGATGACCGACGACTACCCCCCGTTCCGCCTTGACATGGGCGGCGACGAGGCCGCGGCACCGGCCGCAGAGACGGCGCAGGGTTGATGCGCCGCACGGGCACGTGGTCGGGGGCGGACGGAGCCCCGCCCCCGACCACGGTCCTCCCCAGGGCCCGGAGCCAAAGAGAGGTATGCTCGCCATATACCCCCTGGGGTAGGTCGAAGGGAGCGGGAGCATGAACGCAGTAGGCATGCGGGTGACGGTGCCGCAGGACCTCGACACGGTGCTCGAACGGCTGCGCGGCGCGCTGGCCGATGAGGGCTTCGGCGTGCTCACCGAGATCGACGTCCAGGCGACGTTGCGCACCAAGATCGGCGCGGAGGTCGAGCCGTACCGGATTCTCGGCGTCTGCAACCCGCGGCTCGCCCACCAGGCGCTCGAGATCGACCGGTCAGTCGGGCTGCTCCTGCCGTGCACGGTCGTCCTCCGCGAGGGCGATGCCGGCAGCACCGTGCTGGAGGTCCAGGACCCGGCAGTCATGGTCTCGGTCACCGGCGAACCGCGGCTGCGCGTGATAGCCGACGAGGCCGCGCGGCGGTTGAGCGCCGCGGTTCGCCGGCTCGTCGTGGCCGACGCCGCTTAGACGGCAGGAGCGTCACCCCCTCCCCCGTAGGGTGGCGCTCCTGCCCCTCCGCCGCTGCTTCGGGACGTTCGGCTCTGGCGCCAGAGCGGCGTTCACGATCGAATGCACGCGGAGGGATGACTCATGAACGACGTTGTCGTCGGCGTCGACGGGTCCAGCGACTCGGCCCGCGCCCTCGCATGGGCGCTCGAGGAGGCGGAGGCGCACCAGGTGCGGTTGCGCATCATCACCGTCGTGACGCCGGTGCCGACCGCCGCGACCTGGCCGGTCGACGTGCTCTACGGCAGCGTCACCGACGAGGATCTCGCGCGCGCCCAGGCCAACGCCGCGACGATGCTCACCACGGTGGAGAAGGAGCGCGGCCGTCGCGCGCAGGTCGAGGTCGGGGTCGAGGCCCTCATCGGCCAGCCCGCGCACACGCTGTGCAGCGCGAGCGCCGACGCGCGTGCGTTGGTCCTCGGCTCGCGCGGTGCCGGCGGCTTCGGCCGGCTGCTGCTCGGCTCGGTGAGCACCGCCGTGGTGCACCACGCCCGCTGCCCAGTCGTGATCATCCGCCCGCCCGACCCTCGCTCTGACGACCTCTGACCCCCGCTGCCAGGTCTTGACCGGCAGCGAGATGCGGTAGGCAGGCGCCATGGAAACGACCGTGCCGTCGGACTCCGAGCTCGCGCAGATCGACGCCTACTGGCGAGCAGCCAACTACCTGTCCGTGGGGCAGATCTACCTGCTCGCCAACCCTCTGCTGCACGAGCCGCTGCGCGTCCAGCACATCAAGCCGCGGCTGCTGGGCCACTTCGGCACGACGCCGGGGCTGAACCTGATCTACGCGCACCTCAACCGGGTCATCAAGCAGCGGGACCTGTCGGCGATCTACGTCACCGGACCCGGCCACGGCGGCCCGGGCCTCGTCGCCAACGCCTACCTCGAGGGCACCTACACCGAGGTCTACCCCAGCATCGGGCACGACGAGGAGGGGCTGCGACGGCTGTTCCGGCAGTTCTCCTTCCCCGGCGGCATCCCGAGCCACGTGGCCCCCGAGACACCCGGGTCCATCAACGAGGGCGGTGAGCTGGGCTACTCGCTGGTCCACGCCTACGGTGCGGCGTTCGACAACCCGGACCTCCTCGTCGCCTGTGTCATCGGCGACGGTGAGGCCGAGACCGGCCCACTCGCGGCCTCCTGGCACTCCACCGCGTTCCTCGACCCGGTGCACGACGGCGCGGTCCTGCCGATCCTGCACCTCAACGGTTACAAGATCGCAAACCCGACGGTGCTCGCGCGAATCGACGACGCCGAGCTGCTCGACCTGCTGCGCGGCTACGGCCACGAGCCCTACGTCGTCGCGGGCGACGATCCCGCCCGCGTGCACCGTGAGCTGGCGACCACGCTCGACACGATCTGCGACCGCATCGCCGAGATCCAGCACGCCGCTCGCGTGGAGGGCGCTACCCACCGGCCGCGCTGGCCCTGCCTCGTCCTGCGTACGCCGAAGGGCTGGACCGGCCCGAAGACGGTCGACGGGCTGCCGGTCGAGGGTTCGTTCCGCTCGCACCAGGTGCCGCTCGCCGGCGTCCGGGAGAACCCGGAGCACCTGCGGATGCTCGAGGAGTGGATGCGCTCCTACCGACCCGATGAGCTCTTCGACCGGACCGGCGCGCTGCGCGAAGACCTCACCGCCCTCCCGCCGGCCGGCCCCCGGCGGATGAGCGCCAACCCGGTGGCCAACGGCGGCCTGCTGCTGCGCGGCCTCGAGCTGCCCGACTTCCGGGACTACGCCGTCACCGTCACCGAGCCCGCGACGGAGTTCAGCGAGGCGACCTACGTCCTCGGTGAGTGGCTTGCCGACGTCGTACGCCGCAACCCCACGACGTTCCGCATCTTCGGACCCGACGAGACCGCCTCCAACCGGCTGCAGGCGGTCTTCGAGGCAACCGACCGGATGTGGCAGGCGCGGATGGAGCCGACGGACGACCATCTCGGCCGGTCCGGGCGCGTGCTCGAGGTGCTCTCCGAGCACCTGTGCGAGGGCTGGCTCGAGGGCTACCTGCTGACGGGCCGGCACGGGTTGTTCAATTGCTACGAGGCGTTCGTCCACATCGTCGACTCCATGGTCAACCAGCACGCCAAGTGGTTGAAGGTGACCCGGGGGCTCGCATGGCGCCGGCCGATCGCCTCGCTGAACTTCCTGCTGTCCAGCCATGTGTGGCGCCAGGACCACAACGGCTTCTCCCACCAGGACCCCGGCTTCATCGACCACGTCGTCAACAAGAAGGCCGAGATCGTGCGCGTCTACCTGCCCCCCGACACGAACACGCTGCTGTCGACGATGGACCACTGCCTGCGGAGCCGGGACTACATCAACGTCGTCGTCGCTGGGAAGCAGCCGGCACTCACCTACCTGCCGATGGACGAGGCGATGGCCCACTGCACGCGCGGTCTCGGCATCTTCGACTGGGCCAGCAACGACGACGGCGAGGACCCCGACGTCGTGCTGGCCTGTGCTGGCGACGTGCCGACGCTGGAGACCGTCGCCGCCGCGGCTCTGCTGCGCGAGCACCTGCCGCAGCTCAGGGTGCGGGTCGTCAACGTCGTCGACCTGATGCGGCTGCAGACGCCCGACGAGCACCCGCACGGCCTGCCGGACGACCAGTTCGACGCGCTGTTCACGGCCGACCGGCCGGTGGTCTTCGCCTACCACGGCTACCCGTGGCTGATCCACCGGCTGACCTACCGCCGGACCAACCACGACAACATCCACGTGCGCGGGTACAAGGAAGAGGGGACGACGACCACGCCGTTCGACATGGTCATGCTGAACGACCTCGACCGGTTCCACCTGGTCATCGACGTGATCGACCGGGTGCCGCACCTGGGCCAGCGGGTAGCCGGGCTGCGTCAGCGGATGGTCGACGCGCGGTTGCGGGCACGTGCCTACACCCGCGAGAACGGCGAGGACATGCCGGAGATCAGCGACTGGACCTGGCCCGGCTGACGTGCGCGTCCTCGTGGTCAACGCCGGCTCGTCCAGCCTGAAGCTCCGGCTGGTCGAGCCGCCCGAGGGACTGCTGTGGTCCTGCGACGTACCCGGCGGCAATGGCCGGTTCGACGCCGGGGCGGTCGCCGACGCCGTCGCCGAGGCACGTCGATCCGCGGGCGAGGCCGACGCGGTGGGGCACCGCATCGTCCACGGCGGGACCGAGTTCAGCGCTCCGGTGCGGATCGACCCCGCCGTGGAGCAGCGACTTCGCGCGCTGACCGACCTCGCGCCGCTGCACCAGCCGAAGTCGCTCGCCGCCCTCGACGCGGTGACGGCGGCCCTGCCGGACCTGCCGGCGGTTGCCTGCTTCGACACCGCGTTTCACGCAACCCTGCCGGCGGCTGCCGCGACCTACGCCGTCCCGCGCGAGTGGCGGGAGAGCTTCGGCCTACGCCGGTTCGGCTTCCACGGGCTGTCGCACGCCTACGTCTCGCGTCGCGTGCAGGAGCTGGCGCCCACGGCTCGCCGGGTCGTGAGCTGCCATCTGGGCGCGGGCGCTTCGCTGGCGGCGATCCTCGACGGTAGCTGCGTCGACACGACGATGGGCTTCACGCCGCTCGAAGGTCTGGTGATGGCCACGAGGTCGGGCTCCGTCGACCCAGGCCTGCTGCTGTGGCTGCAGGAGCACACCGGGCTGCGGGAAGGCGACGTCGCCGAGGCGTTGGAGCACCAATCCGGCCTGCTGGCACTGGCCGGCACTGCCGACATGCGCGAGGTGCTCGACCGGGCAGCCGCCGCAGACCCCGACGCGGCCCTGGCACTCGCCGTCTACCTGCACCGGCTGCGCGGGCTGATCGCTGCCATGACCGCCTCGCTCGGCGGGCTCGACGTCCTCGCCTTCACCGGTGGCGTGGGCGAGCGCGCACCGCGCATCCGGGCCGCGGCCGCAGATGGCCTCGGCTACCTGGGCGTCGCCGTCGACGGGCCGCGCAACGACGGGGCCGACGGCGTCACCGACATCTCCGCCGAGGCGGCCAGGGCGCGGACATGGGTGATCCCAGCGCGCGAGGACCTGGAGATCGCCCGAGCCGTCGCCGACCTGCTGAGCGGCTGAGACCCGCGAGCCGGCGAATCAGGCGGCCGACAGCCGGTAACGGATGGGCAGCGACCGGTGCCCGTTGACGAAGATGGCCTTGGTCAGCTGCGGCCTGCCGGCGAGGTCGACCTGCTCGAGCCGCGGCAGGATCGCGCCGAACAGCGACTCCAGCTCCATCTTGGCCAGCTGGGTGCCCAGGCAGAAGTGCGGGCCGAAGCCGAACGCGAGGTGGTGGTTGGGCGTGCGGCCGACGTCGAAGGTGAAGGGCGCAGCGAACTCCGCCTCGTCGCGGTTCGCCGACACGTAGGACAGCATCAGCCAGTCACCGGCCTTGATTCGCTTACCGCCCAGCTCGTAGTCGGTGCGTGCCGTGCGCATGAAGTGCTTGACCGGGCTGACCCAGCGGATCATCTCGTCGACCGCGGTCGGCAGCAGCGACATGTCGCCCCGCAACCGGGCCAGCTGGTCGGGGTGGTCGATGAGCGCCTGCATGCCGCCGGCCATCGCCGAGCTGGTCGTGTCGTGCCCGGCGGTCGCGATGATGACGTAGTAGGAGATCGTCTCCAGGTCACCGAGCGGGTGGCCGTCCAGCTCGGCATTCGCGATCATGGAGGCGAGATCCTCGGTCGGCGTCTCCCGCCGGTCCGCGGTGAGCGTCGTGAAGTAGGCGAAGAAGTCGGTGAGGATCGCTTCGAGGTCCGCGAGCGACGTGCCGCGCGACACGTCGGGATCCGTGGCGCCGAAGAGCTCTTGCGTCAACTGCAGCATGCGCGGGTAGTCGGCCTCCGGCAGACCGAGGATCGCCAGGATCACCTGCAGGGGGAACGGCATCGCGACGTCGCGAGCGAAGTCGCACTCGCCGTCCTTGCGCTCGAGCGTCTGCAGCGCCTGCGCCGACAGCGCGTCCAGGCTCCCGGTGAGCCGGCCCAGCCGGCCGGGGCGGAACCACGGGATGACCAGCTTGCGGTACCTGGGATGGTCCGGCGCGTCCATGTGGATCAGCGTGCGCAGCAGCGGCCCCTGCGCCTGGTTGCGGCGCACGGCCTCCCAGTTCGCGAGCACCGGCTCCGGCTCGTTGGTGAACCGGTCCGGCTGCAGCTCGATGTCCATGACGTCCGCGTGCCGGGTGACGAGCCAGAACGGCGGGAAGTCGTCTGCCTCGACGAGATGGACCGGGTCCTCGGCCCGCAGCAGCGCCAGCAACGCGTGCAGGCGGTCGAAGTCGGCGAAGGTCGCCGGATCCGTGATGGCGCGACCGGCATCGGCGATCGAGAGAGAGGTCGTCATTCCTGTCCCCAGGGCGCAACGGGCTGGTGCCCCGGACCCTAGCCCTCGGCCCCGACGCTCGCAGGGGCGCAGCCAACCGCGCGCCGGCCCGCATCGCCGTGTCCTTCTCCCCGAAGGGGGAGTTCTTCCGCGTCCGGGTCACCGGCCTCGACCCGATCGGCTGACGCGGCTCACGGGTCCGGGTCCTCGGCCATGCGCCGGGCGAAGACGGCCGCGGCCTCGGCCGTGAACGGACCCGGGGCGCCGGCCAACACGGTCCCGTCGACCGCACGGATCGGCTGCACGTGACGCGTCGTCGACGCCAGGAACGCCTCGGCGCCGGCCGCCAGAGCCTCCACCGGGACCGCGCGCTCCTCGATGCCCGGCACCCACTCGAGCAGCAGCTCGCGGGTGATGCCGGCCAGGCAGCCGCTCGACAGCGGAGGCGTGACCAGCCGGCCCTCGTGCTCCACGACGACATTGCTGCCGGTGCCCTCGCACAGCTCGCCGCGGTTGTTGGCGAAGATCGCTTCGCCGGCCCCGCGCTCGTTCGCGTAGCGCAGCGCGACGACGTTGTCGGCGTACGACGTGGTCTTGGCCCCCACCGTTGCAGCGCGTTCGTTGCGGGTCCACGGCACGACCGCGACGTCGGTCGTCGGAGGCCAGTCGCCGAGCGGCGCCGCGACGACGAGCACGGTCGGCGGCGACTCGCCCCGGGCCGAGCCGTAGGGCGACGGTCCACCCGTGACCGTGACACGCAGCCGGGCGTGGGCAAGCGTCGACGCGGCCAGGACCGCCGTGATGCCACCGCGCACCCGGTCTTCGTCGAACTCCAGGCCCAGGCAGTCGGCGGAGGCCCGCAACCTGCGCAGGTGCCGGGTCAGCGCGAAGACGGCACCGTCGCGCACCTCGCAGGTCTCGAAGACGCCGTCACCGACGAGCAGACCGTGGTCGTCGGCCCGCACCACGGGGGCGTCGTCGGGCACGATCCGCCCGTCGACCCAGGTCGTCACGAGCCCGAGTCTTTCACCGGTGTCCGCCGAGGTCGTAGCGTTGCATCGGACGTCCCCGAGCAGCGGCGGAGGCAGCCATGGGAGCCATCCGGCTGGCCCGCGTCTACGACCACGCGCCCGCGCACGGCAACGTCTACCTGGTCGAGCGGCTGTGGCCCCGCGGCGTACGCAAGGAGGACCTGCACGTCGACGGCTGGCTCAAGGACGTCGCGCCCAGCACCGAGCTGCGCAAGTGGTTCGGACACGACCCCGGGAAATGGGCGGAGTTCCGCCGGCGCTACACCGCCGAGCTCGACGCCGACCCGCAGGCGTGGCAGCCCCTCGTGGATGCCGCGCGCACGAGCGACGTCACGCTCCTCTACAGCTCGCGCGACCAGGAGCACAACAACGCAGTCGTACTGCGCGACTACCTCACCGAGCGACTAGGCGACTGACACCGGGTGCAGCGTCCGCGCCGTCGGCGAGACCGGCACGCCGTCGCGGTCGGGCGCCGTCCCGAGCACCTTGTCAGCCACCGTGGCGACGACGCCGAACCAGTAGCGCTCGTTGCGGAAGTGGTGCAGGCGGTGCCCCCGCCAGCGCGCTCGGTAAAGCGCCGTGCGCGGCTGGTGCGGCGAGTGGATGAGGAAGTGCACCCACTCGTAGCCGAGCAACATCACGAGCGACGTCGCCGCCCCGGTCGTCGCACGCCGCCGGTCACGGCCGACGATCGGGAGGACGGCGTTGACCGCGACGAGGCCGACGACCGTACGCAACGGGAGCAGGACCAGGTCGATGTCCGTGGGGTCCTGGTGGTGGCTGCGGTGCGTGCGCGCCACGTACGACTCGCGAACCTGCCCGTGGCGGACCCGCGGCGGCCGGTGGAGCAGGTAGACGTGCACGGCCCACTCGGCGAACGGGTGCAGCCCGACGATCGCACCGGCCACGATCGCGTCGTCACGCCGCCAGCGACCCATCGCCAGCCGGGCGGGCACGGCGACAGCAGCGGCGCCCGCGAGCAGCTGCGGGCCGCGGCGGCGGAAGAAGACCTCCGCCCATCCCGCGAGGCCTGCCACCTCGCCCGCGTCGGCGTAGGTCTTGGGGTGCTTCGTGACTGAACGACCCATCAGCCGGCAATCTACCCCGTTCGGGTGGAAACGAGCGCGTCCGGCAGGCGCCGGCGGCGCACCGAGCGGCCGCGGAACGGCTCCAGGGCCGGATGGCCGAGCAGACCACGGCGGCGCAGCCACGGCCACCAGGCAACGCCCACGGCCACCGACATCAGGTGCCCGATCGTCGTGACGTCGTGGTCGATGGCGACCGGGATCACCACGGCGGCGGCGACCAGTGCACCCAGCGCGCGCCGGCGGCGTCCGGCGAACATGCCCAGCATGGCGCCGAGCACCGCGTGGAACCCGTAGGAGACCCCGACGTCGAGCCGGTGCGCGGCGGACGCCGGCAGCCAGCCAGCGTCGATCGCCGCCTCCACCGGCAGCTCGGTGGCGAGTGTCGCCAGCACGTGGCCCGAGGCGAAGATGACGAACGTCCACCCCGGCCCCACCCGCCGCTCCACCGGCGAGAGCACGAGCCCGAACAGCACCGCGTAGGCGATCCAGTGCATGTCCGGCAACCACAGGGCACTGGCGACCAGCACTCGCACCGGTGCAGACTCCAGGTGCGCGACGTCGGTGCTCGACTCGGCCAGGATCTTGTGGTGCAGGTCGTGGTCGACGACGCCCAGCACCAAGGTGCTGCCGGCGAGCAGCAGCAGGTAGCCCACGGTGAACGGGGTGGCCGACGGGGTGGGCCGCTCCGCCCAGATCACGCTGCCGATCGCGCGCAGGCGCCCCGCGGGAGACGACGCCGGCTCGGACTCCAACGGCGTCACCACGCCCCCACGATGACAGACGGCCGGCGCTCCCGCCGCCTCATGCCGGACCGCGGACGGCCGGCTCGACGTAGCGGGCCAGGCGCAGGCTGGCCGCGATGGCCAGCACGAAGCCCACGGCGGCGACCGGCACGAGTCCGGCACGCGGCCGGTCGCCGAGCAGGGCCAGACCGACGGCCGCCGGCAGGCAGGTCTCGACGACGAAGGTGACGGCCGCCACCGTCGTCACCCGACCGTGCTCGAGGGCCACGGCGAACGCGCCGGCCCCGAGAACGCCGTACAGCACCAGCGCCCACGACACCGGGTCGGTCACCAGATCGGTGAACGAGTGCGGCAGCACCCAGGAGCGGGCTCCGATCGCGCTGCCCGAGAAGCCGAGACCGGCGACCACGGCGAGAACCGCCGAGTTCTTCCGCTGCGCCGCGCCGAGAATGCCGGCGAGAGCCACCGTGGTCCCGGCCAGCAGCGCCCACTGCCCGGCGTCGGACAGCCGGGTCGGGGGCTCCGGCCGCGCGGCGGCCGCGAGCAGGACGAGGCCGGCAATGAGTGCGACCACGGCACGCGCCTCAACGGGCGACAAGGCGCTGCCGAGCCAGCGCGCCGCGACCAGCGCGGTGATGCCGACGCTGCCGGCGGCGGCCGCCTGCACGAAGAACAGCGGCAACCGCTGCAGCGCGACGACGGCAGCGACGAAGCCGAGCAGGTCCAAGCCGATGCCGAGCAGGTAGCGCCACTCCCGAACGAGAGAAGCCCCGAGCGCGCCGCCGGAAGAGGCCCGCGCGACGCCGACGGCCTGCAGGACCGAGGCGACGCCGTACGCCGTTGCAGCGAGCAGCGCACACGCGGCGGCAATCGCGGCCCCGGCCGAGCCGCTCACGACGCGCCGCGCCCGCGGCACGGGCGCGGGTGACCGAGGGGCGCCCGGCGGTTACTGCCCGCACCGCGCGGGGGACCAATCCGGACAGCATCGTCGACCGCGCGCCAGCCGGGAGGGTCCGTGTCCAACGCGTCTCTGGCGCACCCGGTCGCGTCCACCCGGCGCTGGGCGCGCGGCGGCGTCGACCGGCTGGCCGACGAGATCGGCGGGCCCGCGCGCCTGCAGGTGATCGCGATCCTCGCCGCGGTCCTCGCGCTGAACGGCGCGGACCTGGGCACGGTGTCGGCCACCGCCGACGACCTCAAACGCGCGTTCGGGATCAACAACACCGACATCGGTCTGCTGGTCACCGCCTCCACGCTGATCGGCGCGATCTTCACCATCCCGGTCGGCGCGCTGACCGACAGGGTCCGACGTACCCGGCTGCTCGCGCTGAGCATCGCGATGTGGGCCGTCGCGACGTTCTTCTCCGGGGCCGCGGAGTCCTACGTCTGGCTGATCATGTCGCGGATAGGGCTCGGTGCGGTCACCGCCACCGCGGGTCCGACGATCGCCTCACTCACCGGCGACTTCTTCCCGGCGAAGGCGCGGGCGCGGATGTACGGGTTCATCCTGGCCGGCGAGCTGCTCGGCACCGGCTTCGGGTTCGTCGGGTCCGGCTACCTGTCGGCCATTCTGAGCTGGCGCTACGCGTTCTGGTGGCTGATCATCCCGAGCGCCGTGCTCACCTACGTCGTCTGGCGGCTGCCGGAACCGGCTCGGGGCGGGCAGAGCCGGCTGAGCGAGGGGCAGGAGGAGCTCGTCGACGCCGACGACGTCGAGGACATGCCCCCGAAGAACCAGCGGCGCGAAGAGGAGGCGGCGATCGCCGAGGCCCGCGAGGGCGTCGTCGAGCAGGTGGTCGAGCAGAACCACACCGAGCCGTACCGCAACCAGATCCTGACCAAGGACCCGGCGAAGAAGAACCTCTGGTGGGCGGTGCGCTACGTGCTGAGGGTGCGCACCGACGTCGTCATCATCATCGCGTCCGCGCTCGGCTACTTCTACTTCTCCGGGCTGCGCACGTTCGCGATCATCTTCGCCCAGGACCACTACGGCATCTCGAAGAGCCTCGCCTCCACGCTCGTCATCGTCATCGGGCTCGGCGCACTCGCCGGGGTCTACGCCGGCGGCCGCGTGTCGGACAAGCTCATGGCCCGCGGCGTGGTCAACGCCCGCGTCATCGTGCCGGCGGTCGTGATGCTCACGATCTCGGTGTTCCTGGCACCGGCCTTCCTGCTGACACAGCTCTGGATCGCGATCCCACTGCTCACGATCGGCGCAGGGCTGCTCGGCGCGGCCAACCCGCCGCAGGACGCGGCGCGGCTCGACATCATCCACCCCCATCTCTGGGGCCGGTCCGAAGGCATCCGCTCGGCCCTGCGCGGGGTCCTCGACGCGGCGGCGCCGGTGACCTTCGGGCTGGTTTCCGACCGGTTGTTCGGCGGCAACGTGACGTTCGGCGGCAACCGGGCGGGCGGGGACCACTCGGAGGCGCTGGGCTACACGTTCCTGCTCTTCCTCGTCGTCGTCATCGCCGCCGGGCTGATAGTCCTGATCGCCCTGCGCACCTACCCGCGCGACGTGGCGACCGCCGACGCCTCCGTCGCCAACACCCTCGGCGACCGGCGCGGCGACCGGCGCCGCAGCCGCCGGGGGGAGGGCGCCGGCGAGCCGTACGCCGAGGAGCCGGGCGCCGAAGCCGGCGAGCCGGCCCGGTCAGCCGGCCGCGAGCCGGTCGGCGAGCCGTGACGCCAGCGCCATGATCGTGAGTGCCGGGTTGGCACTGCCCTGAGTCGGGCAGACCGAGCCGTCGCTGATGTAGACGTTGGGCACGTCCCACACCCGATGCCCGGCGTCGACGACCGAGTTGTCCGGTGCGGTGCCCATGCGGGCGCCGCCGATGAGATGCGCGAAGCGCTGAACCGTCAGCACGTCCTGCGCGCCCGCCGCATGCAGGATGTCCTGGATGATCTTCGTCGAGAACTCCATGTTCGCGTGGTCGTTGTCGCCGAGGCTGTAGTCGAAGCGGGCGACCGGCAGACCGTAGGGGTCCGTCTCGTCGGCCAGCGTGACCCGGTTGTCGGCGTGCGGCAACAGCTCGTTGAGCACGCCGACCGTCGCCCAGTGGTTGTAGTCGCGCATGTACTCCCGCAGCGCCGCGCCCCAGTGCCCGTCGGCGAGCACGTGCTCGGCCCACGCGATCGGCAGCGGGTGCACGGTCTGGATGGAGAAGCCGCGTGCGAAGCCGCGCGACTCGTCGGTCTCGTAGAACTGCTCGCTCGACACCTCGGGCGGCGGCGCCTTGTAGGAACGCAGCTCCTGCCCGAACCGCCCCGCGGTCTGGGTCGCGCCCTGCACCATGACGTAACGGCCGACCTGGTCGTGGTTGTTGCCGAGCCCGTGCGGGTGCCGGCGGCTGGTCGACTGCAGCAGCAGCCGCGGCGTCTCGATGGAGTAGCCCGCGACGGCGACGACCTTGGCGCGCTGCAGCCGCTCGGTGCGGTCGCCCTCGCGCAGGTAGGTCACGCCGATGGCACGGCCGCTCGCGTCGTCGATCTCGACCCGCGACACCATGCAGTCGGCCCGGACCTCGACGTCGTGGGCCAGCGCATCGGGCAGGTGGGTCACGTAGGGGCTGGCCTTCGCGTTGACCTTGCACCCCTGCAGGCAGTAGCCGCGGTAGATGCAGTGCGGCCGGTTGCCGAACGTCCCGTTGACGATGCCCACCGGCCCGACCCGCATCTCGATGCCGAGCTTGCGGGCGCCGCGCCACAACACGGCGGCCGGCGCGCTGATCGGATGGGGGCTGAAGGGGTACTTGTGCGGGTCGCCCCAGGGCCAGTCCTGCCCGGCCACCGGCAGCTCGCGCTCGACCCGGCGGTAGTGCGGCTCGAGATCCCAGTAGGAGATCGGCCAGTCGGCGCCGACCCCGTCGCGCGAGTAGGTCTCGAAGTCGGACGGATGGAACCGCGGCGTGTAGCCCGCATAGTGGATCATCGACCCACCGACCCCACGGCCGGAGTTGTTGTGACCCATCGCGACCGGGTCGCTGCCGCCGATGATCCGCTTCTGCGTCCAGTAGAGCGCGTGCGATCCGGCCTCGTCGGACACCCAGTCCTCGTCGGGGTGCCAGAACGGCCCCGCCTCGATGATGACCACCCGCCAGCCCCGCCGGGCCAGCCGCTGCGCGAGCACCGACCCACCGGCGCCCGCCCCGACGACCACGAGGTCGACCTCGTCGCTGTCGTCGTAGCGACGCATCGTGTCCTCGCCGGGCAGCTGCCGGGAGTGGACGTCGAGCAGGAAGCGGGAGTCGTTGTCGCGCGGGCCGACGGCTCCCTTCAGCGCGTAGCGCAAGCCGCTCATCAGCGACCCTCGTCGGCGCGGCGGCGCTGCTCGATCTGCTGCGCGACCGGTGCCGGGTCCTCGTTGCCGGCGCCCGGCTTCTCCCAGGGCTCGAGCGTGCTGGTCGGCCCGAGCCGCATGTAGCCCCGGGGGTAGGCCGGCCCGCCGAAGCCGATCTCGTTCCACGACCACGGGTGGGAGTAGAAGCCCTCGAGCACCGCGCGCAGGACGACCGACCACGCCCGCGACACGTTGAGCTGCTCCCACGGGCCGCCGTCGAGGTCGCCCTGCGAGAAGCCGTCGACGATCGCCTCCTGCGCACCGGGCGCGCAGTGCGCGAACGCCCGGCCGTGCCGCTGCTGCGCGGTGTGCTCCAGCCCGGCCAGCACCAGGTGCCAGGTGTCGCGGTCGTCCGGCATGTCGGCGTACTGGAACCCGTCGAGCCGGCCGTCGGCCAGCTTGGCGTCGATCGCGCTGACGACCGGGACTCGCGGCTCCGCGTGCTGGTCGGTCACCAGGTCGCAGAACGCCCGCACGGTCGGCTCCTCCCTCGCGGAGAAGAACCGCAACGGCCCGGGCGGGTCGAGCCGAGCGAGGACGACCTTGCGGGTTGCCTCGTCCCACGTGTCGGCGACCGACAGCACGTCGTAGTCGGGGTAGCGACCGATCATCTGCGGCGTCGTCCCGACGCGCTGCCGCGGCCAGGTCTCGGCCGGGTCGCCCGGCTTGTTGCCCGGCCGGCGCTTCGGCAGGTGGTGCGGCAGGGACGGGTCGGCCACGTCAGTCCTCCCGCCGCAGCAGCGCCGCGAGCAGGCCCATGCCGCCGACGATGCACATCAGCCCGGGCGCGGCGATCGGTGGACCGGTGGGGACGTTGTACGACGCGTTGGCCCAGCCCCCCGGCTTGCGGGCGACCCCACGCGCGTGGAAGTACTCGCCGAGCAGGCCGTTGGCCGTGTAGATCCCGGCGGTGATCGGGAGGACGGTCTTCGCCCACTTGCGGGAGAACACGCCGCCGATGCCGGCCACCATGACCGGCGGGGTGACGAGGATCGGGCTCCACATCCACTTGTTGCCGAAGCTCGCCTTGTAGTGCTCGAAGTAGATCTCTGCCGTCGTCACCGCCGCCGAGACCGCCGTCAGCGCCGACAGCGACCGCTCGAAGCGACCGTGCTCGACGTTGCGCGCCCAGTGGTCGATGACGTGCTCGGCACCGCGCACCCGCTGACCGTGGGATCGGCGCGACGAACCGGGTCCGGTCAACGTAGGCAGCCATCGCATCGCCGTGCTCCTCGCCGTGGGGGTCGTCAGCCGCGAACTACCACCGACGCCCGTCCCCAAACACCGGGCCGGGCGCTGTGATTCGCTTGCTGCCATGCTCGCGCCAGGGACGCCTGCGCCCGGCTTCGCGCTGCCCGACCAGGACGGCCGCACGGTCCGGCTGGCCGACTTCGCCGGTCGCTGGCTGCTGCTCTGGTGGTACCCCAAGGCCTCCACGCCCGGTTGAACGGTGGAGGGCTGGGCCTTGCGGGACAGGGCCGCGGAGTTCGCCGCCGCCGGCTGCGCCGTCGTCGGAGCGTCGTTCGACCCGCCGGAGGCGAACAAGGAGTTCGCCGACGCGCAGGCGTTCGGCTTCCCGCTGCTGTCCGACGTCGACCGCAGCGTCGGGCGCGCCTACGGCGTGACCCGCGACGACGACGACCAGTACGCCGCCTACCCCCAGCGCGTCTCCTACCTGATCGACGCCGGCGGGGTCGTCCGGGTCGTCTACACCGTGGCCGACGTCGAGGGCCATGCCGACGCGGTGCTCGCCGACCTCGCCCGGCTGCGGACGTGACCGCCGAGGCACGGGCCGGCACCACGAGCGACACCGCAGAGCTCGACAAGAGGGTCAACCAGGTCAGCTCGGGCGGCGCCCGCGCGGCGGTGCTCGGCGTCAGCGACGGCTTGGTCACCAACGTCAGCCTCATCCTTGGCCTGGCCGGCGCCGGCGCGTCCGCGTCGAGCGTGCGGCTCGCCGGGTTCGCCAGCCTGATCGCCGGCGCGCTGTCGATGGCGGCGGGCGAGTGGATCTCCGTACGCAGCCAGGTCGAGCTGTACGAGTCCGTGCTGTCCGACGTACGCCGGCTCGTCGCCCGCAACCCGCGGCTGGTCCTCCGGGAGCTGACCGACCGGTTGGAGCACGCCGGCCTGGGTCGCAGCACCGCGCAGGTGGCGAGCACGGAGCTGCCGCTCGACGAGCCGCGCTTCCTGCGCTTCACCGCGCGCACGGTGTTCGGCGTCGACCCCGACCAGCTCGGCTCACCGTGGACGGCAGCGGTCACGTCGCTGCTGCTGTTCGCCCTCGGCGCGGCCGTGCCGCTGCTGCCGTGGTTCTTCGGCCGCGGGGCCACTGCCGCCGGGTGGTCGGTCGGGCTGACGATGGCGGCCAGCCTGCTGACCGGGGCCGTGGTCAGTCGCAGCAGCGGTCGGCACGCGGGCTACGGTGCGGTGCGCCAGGCGCTGATCGTGGCGGCCGCCGCCGGAGCGACCTACGGCATCGGCCTGGCCTTCGGCGCGACACTGTCCTGATGCGAGGGTGTTGCCGATGACCACTGACCGCACCGCCGTCGTCACCGGCGCGGGCTCCGGCATCGGCCGGGCCACCGCCCTCCTGCTCGCCGACCTCGGCTACCGGGTCGCCGCCGCCGACCTCGACGAGGCGTCGGCGCACGAGACCGCGGCGGCGGCCGACGGCATCACGGGCTACGGCGTCGACGTCACCGACGACCGCTCGGTCGCCGCACTCGCCGATGCTCTCGGGGCGCTCGACGTGGTGATCAGCTGCGCGGGCTGGGACGAGACCTACCAGTTCCTCGAGACCACGCCAGACTTCTGGGCGAAGGTCGTCGCGATCAACTACCTCGGCGTCGTACGCATGGCGCACGCGTTCCTGCCGGCGATGGTCGAGCGCGGGGCGGGTGGCCGCATCGTCAACGTCGCGAGCGACGCGGGCCGGGTCGGCAGCAGCGGCGAGTCGGTCTACGCCGGCGCCAAGGGCGGCGTCATCGCGTTCACCAAGTCGATCGCCCGCGAGATGGCGCGGCACGCGATCACGGCCAACGCCGTCTGCCCCGGCCCGACCGAGACGCCGCTGTTCCGCCGCCAGCCGGAGCGCATCCAGGAGGCGCTGGAGCGGGCGATCCCGATGCGTCGGCTGGCCACGCCCGACGACGTCGCGCACGCGATCGCCTACTTCGCCTCGGAGCCGGCCGGCTTCGTGACCGGGCAGGTGCTGTCGGTCAGCGGCGGCCTGACGATGCACGGCTGACGGCCCACGACGCACCCGACCGAGACGACGGAGAGACGATGAACTACGGCTCCTACGAGCACCTGCTGTTCGAGCGGCGCGACAACGGCGTGCTGCAGATCACGATCAACCGGCCGGACCGGATGAACGCGACGCACGAGCCGCTGCACACCGAGCTGGCCACCGTCTGGACCGACGTCGACCGCGATCCGGACACGCGCGTGGTCGTCGTCACGGGCGCGGGCAAGGCATTCTCCGCCGGCGGCGACCTCGCGATGGTCGAGCGGATGACGCAGAACTACTCCGAGATCGTCCGGATGATGAAGGAGACCGGCGACCTCGTCTACAACATGGTCAACTGCGACAAGCCGATCATCTCGGCGATCAACGGCACCGCCGTCGGCGCGGGGCTCACGGTCGCGCTCATGGCCGACATCAGCATCATCGCCGAGGACGTGCGGCTGACCGACGGGCACCTGCGGCTCGGCGTGGCCGCGGGCGACCACGCGGCGATCATCTGGCCGCTGCTGTGCGGGATGGCCAAGGCCAAGTACTACCTGCTGACGGCCGACTTCATCAACGGCCAGGAGGCGGAGCGGATCGGGCTGGTCAGCCGTTGCGTGCCGGCGGGCGAGCTCATGGACACGGCTCACGACGTTGCCCAGCGGCTGGCTACCGGGCCGCAGCACGCGGTGCGGCTGACCAAGCGGTCGCTGAACAACTGGCTGCGCCTCGCCGGCCCGACATTCGACACGTCGGTCGCCTACGAGATGTTGACCTTCCTCGGCGACGACGTCGCCGAGGGGATGGCGGCGGTCAAGGAGAAGCGCCCGCCGGCCTTCCCGACGACTCAGTCGTAGCTCACCTTCACGACGCCGGTCTTCGGCAGCGACTGGCAGGCCAGGATCCAGCCCTCGTCCAGGTCCTCCTGCTCGAGCACCTGGTTGTCGACCATCTCCACCTCGCCCTCGACCAGCCGGCAGGCGCAGGCGCTGCAGTTGCCCTCGCGGCAGGAGTAGGGCGCGTCGAGGCCCTTGGCCAGCAGCACGTCGAGCAGGTGTGACTGCACGGGCCAGGCCACCTCGAAGCTCTCTCCGTCGAGCTCCACGTGCACGGTCGCGGTCGGGCCACCGTCGTCGACGACCTCGACGGGCTGCCCCCAGCTGCTGCCGGAGAGGCTGACGAACCGTTCGAGGTGCATGTTGGCCCGCGGCACCCCGAGCGAGGTCAGCGCAGCGCTCACGGCATCCATGTAGGGCGCCGGGCCGCAGAGAAACGCGTCGTACGCCGTGTAGGGCCGGGCCAGCTCCGCCAGCTGGGCGGTCGCCGGCACCCCCTGCACCGACTCCAGCCAGTGCACGACGGACAACCGGTCGGGGTGCCGCGCGGACAGGTCCGCCAGCTCGCGGGCGAAGATGACCGATCGCTCGTCACGGTTGGCGTAGACGAGCACGAGGTGGCCGGTGCCGGTGGCGAGCGCGCTCTTCACGATCGACATCACCGGGGTGATGCCGCTGCCGCCGGCGAACAGCAGCAGGTCGCCGGACAAATCCTTCGGGGTGAAGTGACCGGCGGGTGGCAGGACCTCGATGACCGTGCCCGGCCGCACGTTGTCGCAGACCCAGTTGGACCCGTAGCCGTCGACGGTGCGCTTGACCGTCACCTTCATCAGGTCATCGACGTGCGGCGAGCTCGACAGCGAGTAGCAGCGTGCGGTCGGCTCCCGGTCGCTCGGGATGCGCAGGGTGAGGAACTGGCCGGGCCGGTAGGGCATCGGCGGGCCGTCGAAGACGACGGAGTGCGCGTCGTCGGTCTCCCGGACGATCTCCTTGACCGTCAGCTCGCGCGGGGCGTGGTCACTCACCGGTCCCCCACCGGGAGGCGCCCGCTGGCGACCGCGTCGTCGATGCTCGCGCGCAAGGACTCGCAGGCCGCGACCCGCGCGGTGCTGGCACCGGCGGCGCGGCGCTCGGCCAGCTCGGCGCACGACTGCCCAGGATCCGTGCACCACTGGATGCTGGTCTGCGCGAAGGTGTCCTTGCGCACCAGCACCGTGGTGCCGCAGCGACGGCAGGCCAGCTCCTGCATCGAGCGGCCGTCGTCGCGTTCGTCCCGGAGCACCGCCACCGGTCTAGGCGCGGGCGGCAGCGACGTCGCCCACCTGGCCGCCGGCCTGCGCCGCCTCCACCAGCTGCTTCTGCCACGACTCGACCGCGCGAGTCGTGTCGATCTCGAACTCGAAGCGTTGCACCATCTCGGGCGCGATGTCGGCCACGTCGACGTAGAACTGCTCGTACCAGCGGCGCAGCTGGTAGACCGGCCCGTCCTCCTCGCACAGCAGCGGGTTGTCGATCCGGGTCTTGTGCTGCCAGATCTTGACGTCTTCCAGGAACCCCTCGCCGATCATCCGGGTCATCTTGCGGGCGACCTTGGCCATCGTCTCGTCGTCGAGGCCGGGGATCTTCTTGACGATCATGCCGTACTGCAGCACGAACGAGTTGGGCGTCACCGGGTAGTGCGCGGTGATGAGGATCGACGAGATCGTCATGCCGCCGTAGTTGTCCTCGAGCCAGTCGACGAGGTAGGCGGGGCCGAAGTAGGTGGCCTCCGACTTCGTCAGCTGCCCCTCGAAGACCCCGATCTCGATCGGGGCACCGGTCGCCGCAGTCTCGTGGTTGGTGCCGGCGTAGTACTGCGTCGCGAGGTGGCCCTCGAAGACGTTCTTGAAGTAGGTCGGCAGGCCCTTGTGGATGTAGTAGAAGTGGGCCATGTCGACCATGTTGTCGACGATCTCGCGGGAGTGACTGTTGTCGACCGGGATCTGCTCCCAGGTCCAGTCGGTCCACTCGCCCGCGTCGTAACCGTCGAAGACCGGGATCGTCACGTCGTCGGGCGGAGGGTTGCCCTCGGGGTCGTGCCAGACGAACAGGTGACCGTTGCGCTCCAGCGTCAGCCACGACTTCGTGCGCGCCCGCGGCGGCACCCGCCGGGCGTAGGGGATCTCCTGGCACTTGCCGTTGCCACCCCAGCGCCAGCCGTGGAACGGGCAGGCCAGGTTGTCGCCCTGCACGGTGCCCTGGCTCAGGTCGCCACCCATGTGCCGGCAGTAGGAGTCGAGAGCGTGCAGCTCCCCGTCGGCCCCCTGCCAGACGACGAGCTTGCCGCCGAAGGCGTAGACGCCGTGCGGCTTGCCGTCGCGAAACATGCGCGCCGGGCCGAGGCAGTGCCAGCCGCGCGCGTACCGGGCCGGCGGCGTGCTGGTCTGGATGACGCGGGTCTCGTCGACGGCAGTCACGGTCTTGCCTCCTGGGGAGATCAGGCGGTACGCCGGGAGCTCGGCAGCTCGCTGCGGTGCAGCCGCTCCACGAGCTCGGTGACCGCGGCGGCCAGCGTCGCCCGGTGCTGTGGGTCGACGTCGGCGAGTGCCTCGGTCAGCTGGCTGACGTGGTAGTGGTGCACGCGCTCCAGCGCCCGCTTGCCCTTGCGGGTGGCGACGTAGTGCGACACCCGGCCGTCGCTGTCGTGCGCCTGCCGGCTGACGAAACCGGCGGCCTCGAGCTGCTGCAGCACCCGGCTCGCCGTCGGCTGGCTGAGGTCGAGCGCCTGCGCGAGCCTGGTCGCCGAGATCGGGCCGACGTCGGCGACCAGCGACAGGAAGCGCAACCCGCTGCGGGTGACGTTGACCTTTGTCGACTCGACCGTGCGCTCGTGGAAGCGAGCCGACCCGGACAACCGGTAGAGGTCGTTGAGCGCCTGCGCGAGCCGGCTGAGCGACGGGTCGATCACGTCCGAAGTGTCCCAGATATGCATACAGCACGCAAGTACCTGCCAGCGCCAGCCGAGAAGAGATGGCCGGTTGGATGGTCGAGGCCTGCGGCGGCCTAGGCCTCGATGAGCCGCGGGCCGAGGTGGGCGAGCTGGCAGGAGGCGCCGCCGAGCAGCGCGTCGATCTCCATCGCCCAGAGGAACCGGCGGTGTACGGGGTAGGTCGTGTCCGCGCCCATGCCGCCGTGCAGGTGCTGCACGCGGTGCTGCACCCGAAGCCCCGCGTCGGTCGCCCACCACGTCGCGACGCCGACCGCGGCACGCGCGTCGTCGTGGTGCTCGACCGCCCACGCGGCCTGCCACAGCGTCATCCGCATCGCCTGCACGTCGCAGTAGCAGTCGGCGACCTGCTGGCTCACCGCCTGGAACGTCGCGAGCGGCCGGCCGAACTGCTCGCGGCTGGAGACGTAGGCCGCGGCGTCGTGCACTCCCCCGTCGGCCACCCCGAGCGCCAGCGCCGCCAGCGCGAGCCGCGCTCGCGCGTGCAGCCACCCGACCGCGCCCGCGTCGCCGAGCGGCTCGGCCGGCGCGCCGGCGAACGTCAGGTCGGCGGCCAGGGCGTGCGTCGTCGTCTCGACCGGCTCCCGGCGTACGCCGTCGGCGGTGATGTCGACGAGGAACAGCTGCCGCTGCCCGCCGGCCTCGGCCTCGACGACCACGGCACCCGCGGCGTGGCCGTGCGGCACGGTCGCAACCAGCCCGTCGAGGCGCCAGCCGCCGTCCGTCCGCTGCGCCCGCACGCCGACGCCACCCTCGACCAGGTCGAGCGCCACGGTGAGCGTTGCGCGGCCGCCCGCGATGCGCGGCAACCACTGTTCGTGCTGCGGTCCGGTGCCGTGCTGCCCGAGCGCGAGCCCGGCCAGCGCCGTCTCCCACAACGGCAGCATGGCCAGCCGGCGGCCCTGCTGCTCCAGCACGAGCAGCAGCTCGACGAGCCCGAGCCCGGCCCCGCCGTGCTCCTCGGGCACGGCGATGCCGAGCAGTCCGGCGTCGGCGGCCTCCCGCCAACCTTCGTCGTCGACCCGCGAGGTCGACCGCTCGAGGGCCGCGAGCTGGTCACCCGCGGTGCGCCGCGCGAAGGTCTCGTCCGCGAGCGCGACGAGGGACTGCTGGTCCTCAGAGGGTCCGAGGCTCACCGGGCACCTCGCGGCATGCCGAGACCGGTGGTGCAGATCATGTCGCGCAGCACCTCGTTGACCCCCCCGCCGAACGTGTTGACGATCGACCCGCGGGTGAGCACCTCGACGCGGCCGTCGAGCGGCGCGCCCGGCTGACCCTGCCGCCGCGCACCGGCAGCACCGAGCAGGCCGAACAGCGTGCGGCAGACCGACACGTGGGTCTCGGTGCCGAACACCTTGGCGGCCGAGGCATCGGCCACCGAGACCGTGCCGTCCTGCACCGCCGCGGCCACCTGCCAGTTGAGCAGCCGCACCGCCTCGACCTGCGCGTAGGTGCGGGCGAGGTCCTGGCGCACCCACGGCTCGCCCGCGATCCCCTGCTCGACGCACCAGTCGCGCACGCCCTCCCACAGCGCCTCGGTGCGGCCGGAGAACGCGGCGAGCCCGATCCGCTCGTGGTTGAGCTGGGCGGTGATCAACCGCCAGCCGCCGTCGACCTCGCCGACGACGTTGCCGGCCGGCACCCGCACGCCGTCGTAGAACGTCGTCGTCGTCATGTTGCCGCCCACGGTGTGCAGCGGCGCCCAGGAGAAGCCGGGGCTGTCCGTCGGCACGATGAACATCGAGATGCCCTTGTGCTTCGGGGCATCGGGGTTCGTGCGTGCGGCCAGCCAGACGTAGTCGGAGTGGCCCGCGCTGCTGGTGAACACCTTGTTGCCGTCGATCACCCACTCGCCGCCCGCACGCACGGCCCGGGTGCGCAGCGACGCGAGGTCGGTGCCCGACCCCGGCTCGGTGTAGCCGATGGCGAACAGGCACTCACCGGCGAGGATGCGCGGGAGGTAGTGGGCCTTCTGCTCGGGCGTGCCGAACGCCATCAGCGTCGGACCGACGGTGTTGATGGTCACGAAGGGGAACGGCGCGCCCGCCCGCTGCACCTCGGTGAACAGCAGCAGCTGCTCGAACGCCGTCGCCCCCCCGCCGCCGTACTCCTTCGGCCAGCCGAGGCCGAGCCAGCCGTCGGCACCGATCTGGCGTACCAGCCGGCGGAACAGCTCGGGGTTGTCGCCCTCGCCGCCCAGCTCCGCCTTGACCGCCGGCGGCAGCAGCCTCGCGAAGTAGGCCCGCAGCTCGTCACGCAGCTCGCGCTGGTCGGCCGTGAGCTCCATGTGCAGCACGGGCGCACAGTACCGCTCCCGGGCAAGCGCTTGGTAGGTTCTGCTCACTCCGCGACCAAGGGAGCCAGCAGTGGCAGGCACGAGTCATGGCCGGGTCGTCATCGTCACCGGCGCCGGTCAGGGCATCGGGCGGGCGCACGCCCACGCGTTCGCCGCCGACGGCGCCGCCGTGGTCGTCAACGACGTCGGGCCGGCCGCGCAGCAGGTGGTCGACGACATCAAGGCCGCGGGTGGCACCGCGGTCGCCAGCACCGGCGACGTCGCCGACTGGGACTACGCCGCCGCACTCGTCGCCACGGCGCTGGAGGAGTTCGGCCAGCTCGACGCCCTGGTCAACAACGCCGGCCTGGTGCGCGACCGGATGCTCGTCAACATGGCCGAGGCCGAGTGGGACGAGGTGCTCCGCGTCGACCTCAAGGGGCACTTCTGCCCACTGCGGCATGCCGCGGCCTACTGGCGCGACGAGAGCAAGGCCGGCCGGCAACGGGCCGCCCGCATCGTCAACACCTCGTCCGGGGCCGGCCTCCTCGGCAGCGTCGGACAGGGCAACTACTCGGCCGCGAAGGCGGGGGTCGCGGCGATGACGCAGGTGGCCGCGGCCGAGCTGGCCCGCTACGGCATCACGGTCAACGCGATCGCCCCCGCCGCCCGCACGCCGATGACCGAGCAGGTCTTCGCCGCGACGATGGCCAAGCCGGAGGACGGCTTCGACGCGATGGACCCGGCCAACGTCTCGCCGCTCGTGGTGTGGCTGGCGAGCGAGGACAGCGGCGACGTCTCCGGCCGCGTCTTCGAGGTCGAAGGCGGCATAATCAGCCCGGCCGACGGCTGGCAGCACGGACCGCGCGAGGACAAGGGCGAGCGCTGGTCGCCGGCCGAGATCGGTCCGGTCGTGCGCCGGCTGCTCAAGGAGGCGCCCGCCCCGGCGCCGGTCTACGGGGCCTGACATCCATGGCTGACAAGCGGATGACCGCCGAGCAGGTGATCGGGGAGCTGCGCTCGGGCATGACGCTCGGCATCGGGGGCTGGGGCTCGCGGCGCAAGCCGATGGCACTGGTGCGCGCCCTGTTGCGTTCCGACGTGACCGACCTGACCGTCGTCTCCTACGGCGGCCCCGACGTCGGGCTGCTCTGCGCAGCGGGCAAGGTGCGGCGGCTGGTCTTCGGCTTCGTCTCGCTCGACTCGATCCCGCTGGAGCCACACTTCCAGGCGGCGCGCAAGGCCGGCACGATCGAGGTCACGGAGCTCGACGAAGGCATGCTCCAGTGGGGGCTCTACGCCGCGTCGCTGCGGCTGCCGTTCCTGCCGACACGCGCCGGCCTCGGGTCGGACGTCATGCGGGTCAACCCGGACCTGCGCACGGTCACCTCGCCCTACGCCGGCGGCGAAGAGCTGGTCGCCGTACCCGCCCTGCACCTCGACGCGGCGCTCGTGCACCTCAACCGGGCCGACCCGAGCGGCAACGCGGTGTTCCTCGGCCCCGACCTCTACTTCGACGACCTCTACTGCCAGGCCGCCGAGCGCGCCTACCTGTCCTGCGAGCGGGTCGTGCCGACGGAGGAGCTCGCCAAGCACGACGTGACCCGGATGCGCATCAGCCGCTGGATGGTGCACGGCGTGGTCGAGGCCCCGGGTGGCGCGCACTTCACCTCCTGCGTGCCCGACTACGACCGGGACGAGGACTTCCAGAAGCAGTACGTCGCCGCAGCCAAGGAACCCGACGCCTGGCCCGCCTTCTACGAGCGCTACCTCGCGGAGCAGTCATGAGTGCCACCCGCGCGGAGGTGTGCGCGGTCGCCTGCGCGGAGGTGTTCCGCGGCGACGGCGAGATCCTGGTCAGCCCGATGGGCCTGCTGCCGAGCCTCGGTGCCCGGCTGGCCCGCGAGACGTTCGCGCCCGACCTGCTGCTGACCGACGGCGAGGCGACCTACGTCACCGGGACGTGGCCGATCGACGCCCCCCCGCCGGCCACGGCCGAGGGCTGGATCCCCTACCGCTCGATCTTCGACCTGCTCTGGGCCGGCCGTCGGCACGTGATGATGGGCGCCAGCCAGATCGACCGCTACGGCAACCAGAACATCTCCTGCATCGGCGACCACGCCAGGCCCACCGTGCAGCTGCTCGGCGTGCGCGGCGCGCCCGGCAACACCGTCAACCACCCGACCAGCTACTGGGTGCCGAAACACTCCCCCCGCGTCTTCGTGCCGCAGGTCGACATGGTCTCCGGCGTGGGCTACGACCGCGCGACGGGAGAGGCGGCCCGCTTCCACTGCATCCGCCGCGTCGTCACCGACCTGGCGGTGCTGGACTTCGGCGGCCCGAGCGGGACGATGCGGCTCGTGTCCACCCATCCCGGCGTCGGCGTCGACGAGGTGCAGGCCGCCACCGGCTTCGACCTGGTCACCGACGGCGCCACCGAGACACGGCTGCCCACCGGCGAGGAGCTGCACCTGATCCGCGAGGTGCTCGACCCCCGAAGCCTGCGCAGCCGCGAGGTGCCCGACTGATGCACCCCGCCCTGCAAACGCGAGCGTGCGAGCTGTTCGGCGTACGCCGCCCGGTCGTGCAGACCGGCATGGGCTGGGTGTCCGGTGCGCGGCTGACGTCGGCCACCGCCAACGCCGGCGGGCTCGGCATCCTCGCCTCCGCGACGATGACGTACGACGAGCTCGCCAGGGCCATCGCCGAGGTGAAGTCGCGCACGTCGGAGCCGTTCGGCGTCAACCTGCGCGCCGACGCGGCCGACGTCGTGCAGCGCATCGACCTGATGGCGCGAGAGGGCGTGCGGGTCGCGTCGTTCGCGCTGGCGCCGAAGCAGGATCTGATCGCGCGCTGCAAGGACCACGGCATGGTCGTGATGCCGTCGATCGGTGCGCGCCGGCACGCCGAGAAGGTTGCCGGCTGGGGCGCCGACGCGGTCATCGTGCAGGGCGGCGAAGGTGGCGGGCACACCGGCCAGGTGCCGACGACCGTGCTGCTGCCGCAGGTGGTCGATGCGGTCGACATCCCGGTCATCGCCGCCGGCGGGTTCTTCGACGGCCGCGGCCTGGTGGCCGCGCTGGCCTACGGCGCCGCGGGGATCGCGATGGGCACGCGGTTCCTGCTAACCAGCGACAGTGCGGTCAGCGACGTGGTGAAGCAGGTCTACCTGGGCAAGGGCGTGACCGACACCGTGGTGACGCGCGAGGTCGACGGCATGCCGCACCGGGTGCTGCGCACGCCGCTGGTCGACGCGCTGGAGCGCCGCCGCGCAACCGGCCGGCTGGCGCGCTCGGCGCGCTCGGCGGTGTCGTTCCAGCGGATGTCCGGCATCCCGTGGCGGCAGATGGTGTCGGAGGGGCTGGCGATGAAGCGCAGCGGCGAGCTGTCGTGGAGCCAGACGCTGATGGCCGCCAACACGCCGATGCTGCTCAAGGCCGCGATGGTCGACGGCCGGCCCGACCTGGGCGTCATGGCCTCCGGCCAGGTCGTCGGGCTGCTGGACGACCTGCCGTCGTGCGCCGAGCTGCTCGACCGGATCGAGCGGGAGGCGACCGAGGTGCTGGAGTGGTTCTGTGCCTGATCTTCAGATTCCCGAGCCGGTCCCCGCGCACGGGCTGCTCGCCGGCAAGACCGTGCTCGTCACCGCGGCCGCCGGCACCGGCATCGGCTTCGCCACCGCGAGGCGCTGCGTCGAGGAGGGCGCGACCGTCGCCATCTCCGACCGGCACGAGCGGCGGCTGCAGGAGGCGGCCGATGCTCTCGCCGAGCTGGCCGGCGAGCGCCCGCTCGCGATCCCCTGCGACGTGACCCAGGAGCCCGAGGTGCAGCGGATGTTCCACACCGCGCTGTCGCACCACGGGCACCTCGACGTGCTCGTCAACAACGCCGGCCTCGGCGGCACCGCGCTGCTGACCGAGATGACCGACGAGCAGTGGCAGCAGGTGCTCGACGTGACGCTGACCGGCACGTTCCGCTGCACCCGTGCGGCGCTCAAGCACATGACGACCCGTGGCGCCGGCGTCATCGTCAACAACGCCTCGGTGATCGGCTGGCGCGCGCAGGAGGGGCAGGGGCACTACGCCGCGGCCAAGGCCGGCGTCATGGCGTTGACCCGGGTCGCAGGCGTGGAGGGCGCCAGGCACGGCGTACGCGTCAACGCCGTCGCGCCGAGCCTCGCGATGCACCCGTTCCTGGCCAAGGTGACCACGGAGGACCTGCTCGAGGAGCTGACCGCACGCGAGGCGTTCGGGCGGGCCGCCGAGCCGTGGGAGGTCGCCAATGTCATCGTCTTCCTCGCCAGCGACTACTCGTCGTACATGACCGGCGAGGTCGTGTCGGTCAGCAGCCAGCACCCGTAGTCAGGAGCCGCGATGCCCCCGGTGTCCTCGAGAGTCCACGACAACGGCGTGGCCGAGGTCGTCGTCGACCACCCGCCGGTCAACGCGTTGCCGGTCGCCGGCTGGTTCGCACTCGCCGACGCCGTCCGCGCCGCCGGCCAGGATCCCGGCGTTCGCGCCGTCGTGCTGCGCGCCGAGGGGCGAGGCTTCAACGCCGGCGTCGACATCAAGGAGTTCCAGCGCGACAGCGGCTTCACCGCGCTGGTCGGCGCCAACCGCGGCTGCTTCGCCGCCTTCGCCGCGGTCTACGAGTGCGCGGTGCCGGTGATCGCGGCGGTGCACGGCTTCTGCCTTGGTGGCGGCATCGGGCTGGTCGGCAACGCCGACGTCATCGTGGCCAGCGACGACGCGACGTTCGGGTTGCCCGAGGTCGAGCGCGGGGCGCTCGGCGCGGCGACGCACCTGTCGCGGCTGGTGCCGCAGCACAAGATGCGAGCGATGGTCTACACCGCGGCGACCGCCACCGCGGCCGAGCTGCACGCCTTCGGATCGGTCCTGCGGGTGGTGCCGCGCGAGGCGCTGCGCGACGCCGCACTCGAGGTCGCGGGCGACATCGCCGCGAAGGACCCGACCGTCATCCGCGCAGCCAAGGAGTCGCTCAACGGCATCGATCTGCAGGACGTGCACCGCTCCTACCGCTACGAGCAGGGCTACACCTTCGAGCTCAACCTGTCGGGCGTCGCCGACAGGGTCCGCGAGTCCTTCGGCAAGCACTGACGCCCGCTACGAACGCAACAGCTTCTTGTCGACCTTGCCGGTCGCGTTGCGGGGCAGGGCGTCGACGAGCACCACCCGGCGCGGCACCTTGTAGCCGGCCAGCCGTTCCCTGCACCAGGCGATCAGCGCGTCGGGATCCGGTTGTGCGCCGGTCCGCGCTACCACGAACGCCTGGCCCACCTCGCCGAGCCGCTCGTCCGGCACGCCGACGACGGCAGCCTCCGACACCGCCTCGTGGCGCACCAGCACCTGCTCGACCTCGGCCGGGTAGGCGTTGAAGCCGCCGACGACGTACATGTCCTTCAGCCGGTCGGTGATCCGCAGGTTGCCGCCCTCGTCGAGCACGCCGACGTCGCCGGTGTGCAGCCAGCCGTCGCTGTCGACGGCGGCAGCGGTCGCCTCGGGGTCCTCCCAGTAGCCGAGCATGACGTTGTAGCCGCGGACGACGACCTCGCCCGGTTCGCCGGTGGCCACCGGCGCACCCTGCTCGTCGACGACCCGCACCTCGACGCCGTCGATCGCCCGGCCGCTCGTCAACGAGACGACCTCGTCCGGATCGCCCTGCCGGCAGCCGGTCGCGTAACCCCCGCACTCGGTCAGCCCGTAGGCCGTCAGCACCGTCTCGAACCCCAGCTCGTCGCGCATCCGGCGGATCAGCTCGGTCGGCACGACCGACGCCCCGGTGACCGCGAGGCGCACCGACGACAGGTCGTACGCCGAGCGCTGCGGGTGCTCCAGCAGCGTGGAGTACAACGTCGGCGGGCCGGGCACGACCGTGACCTTCTCGCGCTGGACGAGATCCATGGTCGCGGGCACGTCGAACACCTGCACCGGCAGCAGCGTCGCCCGCTGCACCAGGCAGGCGAGCATCCCGGCCTTGTAACCGAACGTGTGGAAGAACGGCGCGACCACCAGCATCCGGTCGCCGCGACGCAGCCCGACCGTCTGCGCCCACGTGCTGAACAGCCGCACGCCCTGCTCGTGGGTGACCATCACGCCCTTGGGCCGGCCGGTGGTGCCCGACGTGAAGATGAGGTCCGAGACGGCGTCCGGCGCCACCCCGTCGGCCGCCTTCCCGGCGTCGGCCTCGTCGACGGTGTTCGCGCGATCGAGGAACCGGGCCCAGCCGTCGTCGCCCTCGCCGTCTAAGCGCACGACGGTCTCCAGCGCCGGCAGCGGCTCGGCGGTCGCGAGCATCGCCAACCGGTTGCCGTCGAGGAACCCGTCGTCGACGACCAGCAGCCGCGCGCCGGTCGCAGCCAGGACGTGCTGCGCCTCCTCGCCCTTGAAGCGGGTGTTGACCGGCACCAGCACGGCCCCGACCGACACCAGCCCCAGGGCGGCGATCACCCAGCGGTCGCTGTTCGGCGCCCAGATGGCGACCCGGTCGCCGGGCCGGATGGCGGTGGCGAGGAACGCGCGGGCACAGCGGCGTACGTGCTCCTGCAGCTGCGCGAACGTCAGGCGCGCGTCGCCGAAGACCAGCGCCTCGTCGTCGGGCACCTCCGCCGCCGCGGCAGCCAGGACGGCAGGGAAAGTCAGGGCAGGCACAGGCGGACTCCGACGATGTAGCAAGCGCTTGGTAGGACAGTATGATCGGCCGGTAGCACCGTCAACGTCACCGCACGCTCGGCCCAGGGAGGTCGCGTGGCCCGGCCGCAGGACCGTCGCGAGGTGATTCTCCGCGAGGCCGCCGAGCTCTTCGCCCGGCAAGGTGTGGCCGCGACCACGGTGCGCGAGATCGCCGACGCCGCAGGGATCCTTTCGGGCAGCCTCTACCACCACTTCACCTCCAAGGACGAGATCGTGGAGGCGGTGCTGGCGACGTTCCTGCAGGAGCTGCGGGAGCGCTACGACGAGGTGGTGGCGGGCACCGGCGAGGCCACCGAGAAGCTGCGCGGGCTCGTCGACGTGAGCCTCGAGATGATCGCGAAGCATCCGCGAGCGACGGAGATCTACCAGAGCGACGCGCACCGGTTGCGGGCCAGCGACGGTTTCGTCGAGGAGTCGACGAGGGCCGTGCGTGCCGCCTGGGTGTCCGTGCTCGAGGAGGGCGTGCGTAGCGGTGCCTTCCGCGCCGACGTGCCGGTGAAGGTCCTCTACCCGCTGCTGCGCGACGGGCTCTGGCTGACCGCGCGATGGTTCCGGCCGACCCGCGCCTACGGGCACGCGCAGCTGGCCGACGACTACTGGCGCGTCTACGCCGGCGGGCTCGTGCGCAAGGAAGCCGCGTCGTGGACCTGACCGAATCCCCGCAGGAGCAGGCCTTTCGTGCCGAGGCGCGCGACTGGCTCGCCGACCACGTGCCCCGCGAGCCGCTCCCGTCGGGCGACACCCGTGAGGGCTTCACGCTGCACGTCGAGTGGGAGAAGACGCTGCACGCGGCCCGCTGGTCGGTGGTGTCGTGGCCGGCGGCCTACGGCGGGCGCGACGCCTCGGTCTGGGAGTGGCTGGCGTTCGAGGAGGAGTACTACCGGGCCGGCGCGCCGCAGCGCGTCACGCAGAACGGCATCTTCCTGCTGGCGCCGACGCTGTTCGCGTTCGGCACGCAGGAGCAGCAGGACACGCTGCTGCCACGGATGGCCGCAGCCGACGACCTGTGGTGCCAGGGCTGGTCCGAGCCCGGCGCCGGCAGCGACCTGGCGTCGCTGACCAGCCGGGCCGAGCGCGACGAGTCCCGTGGTGGCTGGCGCCTGTTCGGGCAGAAGACGTGGACGACGCGCGGCGCGTTCTGCACGCACCTGTTCGGCCTGTTCCGCAGCGACCCGGCGTCGCAGCGTCACCGCGGGCTCACCTACTTCCTCGTGCCGCTCGACGCGCCCGGCGTGACCGTGCGGGGGTTCAGCCGGCTCGACGGCGACGAGGGCTTCGCCGAGGTCTGGTTCGACGACGTGTTCGTGCCCGACTCGGCCGTGCTCGGCGGCGTCGGCGCCGGCTGGCGGGTCGCGATGGCGACCACCGGGTCCGAACGCGGGCTGACGCTGCGCTCCCCCGGCCGCTTCACCGCCGCGGTCGACCGGCTGGTCGCACTGGCGCGGCAGCATCCCGAAGCCCTGACGGGGTCGCTGCGCGAGCGCATCACCCAAGCCTGGATCGACGCCGAGGCCTACCGGCTGTTCACCCTGCAGCAGGTCACCAACAGCGTCTCCGGCCGCGAGCGTGTCGGGGAGTCGTCGCTCAACAAGCTGTTCTGGAGCGAGCTCGACGTGCGGATCCAGTCGGCGGCGCTCGACCTGCTCGGACCCGTGGCCGAGGTGGACGGGCCGTGGGCCCGCGGGTTCCTCTTCTCGCTGGCCGGCCCCATCTACGCGGGCACCAACGAGGTGCAGCGCAACATCGTCGCCGAGCGGCTGCTCGGCCTGCCGCGGGCGGCGCGGGGCTGATGTTCTTCGGGCTGTCCGACGACGCGCGCTCGCTGGCCGCCGGCGTGCACGACCTGCTCACCGACGCCTGCCCGCCCGACGTGGTCCGGGCGGCCTGGCCCGGCGGCGACCCGTCGGCGGTCGACAAGCTGTGGGCGGCGCTCGGCGACCTCGGGCTCTTCGGCCTGCTGGTGCCCGAGTCGACCGGCGGGCTCGGTCTCGACGACCTCGTGACCGTCGCGGCACTGCAGCAGTGCGGCTACGCCGGAGTGCCCGGGCCTCTCGTCGAGACCGTTGCGGTAGCAGCGCCCCTGCTGTCTGCCGGAGACGCGCTGCCCGCCGGCCTGCTCGAGGGCAGTGTCCGCGTCGCCGTGCAGCGCGACGCCAGGGATGCGAACGGCACCGGACCGCTCGTGCCCTACGCCGCGGCGAGCACGCACGTGCTGCAGCTACCCGGCCCGCAACCGGCGGGCTCTCGGCCCCGACTACTTCCCGTCGACGACCTGTCGGTGACACCGGTAGCCACGACCGACGGCTCCCGCGCCGCGGCCCGCATCACTGCCGCAGAGACCGGCACCGGTTTGGCCCTCGACGTCGGGCCGGCCGATGTCGCGTCGGCCCGGCACCGTGGGGTGCTGGGCACGGCGGCGTACCTCGTCGGGTTGTCGCGCCGGATGCTCGACCTGACGGTGAGCTACGTCAGCAACCGCACGCAGTTCGGCGTGGCCATCGGCAGCTTTCAGGCGGTGCAGCACCCGCTGGCCGATGCGCTGGTGGCCGTCGAGTTCGCCGAGCCTGTTGTGCTGCGGGCCGCGCAGTCGCTGGTCGACGACGACCCCGCCACCGGCATTCACGTCGCGATGGCCAAAGCCCTCGCGTCGGATGCCGCGACGCAGGCCACTCGGGCGACGTTGCAGGCGCACGGCGCGATGGGCTACACCGTCGAGTACGACCTGCACCTGTTCGCCAAGCGCGCCTGGGCGCTGGCTGCCGACTGGGGCAGCGCCGCCGAGCACCGTGCCACGATCACCCGCACCCTGCTACCCGAGGAGACACCGTGACCGCAGAAGCGACGGCACCGGTCCAGGCGAGCAGCCCCGACTCGCCGGTGCGCTACGAACGCCGCGGCGCGGTCGCGGTCGTCACCATGGACCGCCCGGAGTTCCGCAACGCGCAGAACAGCAAGATGACCTACGCGCTCGACCGGGCGTTCTACCGCGCGGCCGAGGACGACGAGGTCAAGGTCGTGGTGCTCGCCGGTGAGGGCAAGCACTTTTCCGCCGGGCACGACATCGGCACGCCCGGCCGCGACGCCGACGAGACGTTCGAGCGCAAGGCCGGGCTGTGGTGGGACCACGTCGGCAAGGACGGCGCGGCGTCGCGCTACGCCCGCGAGTCCGAGGTCTACCTGGGCATGTGCCGGCGCTGGCGCGACCTGCCGAAACCGACGATCGCGATGGTGCAGGGAGCCTGCATCGCGGGCGGGCTGATGCTCGCCTGGTGCTGCGACCTCGTCATCGCCTCCGACGACGCGTTCTTCGCCGACCCGGTCGTCCGCATGGGCATCCCCGGCGTCGAGTACTTCGCCCACCCATGGCAGATGCCGCCCCGGTTCGCCAAGGAGTTCCTGTTCCTCGGTGAGCGGGTCGACGCCACCCGCGCCCGCGAGCTCGGCATGGTCAACCGGGTGGTGCCACGCGACCGACTCGAGGCCGAGACGATGGACGTCGCCGAGAAGATCGCGGCCATGCCGGCCTTCGGCCTGGCCCTCACCAAGCGCGCGGTCAACCAGTGCGAGGACCTGATGGGCATGCGCGACGGCATGGACGCGGTGTTCGCGCTGCACCACCTGGCGCACGCGCACAACGCCGAGGTCGGCGGCGACTCGCTCGGTGGCCAGGACGCGCGCAGCATGCGCGACTCGGCCCGCTGACATCTCTCGCGGCGCTGCCGGCGCCCGGCGTACCGTCGTCGCCATGACGACCTTGGACGACGCGCGTCTCGATCCCGCGCTGCTCGACCGCGTCCTGGCCGACCTCGACCGCGACGGTTATGCCGTGGTCGAGCGGCTGCTGCCGCCCGACGAGGCCGCTGCGGTGCGAGCCGGGCTGCGCGACGTGCTCGACCGCACGCCGACGGGGCGCAACGACTTCGAGGGCTTCAGCACTCGCCGGGTCTATGCGCTGTTCGCCAAGACCCGCGCGTTCGACCCGCTCGCCGTGCACCCGCTGCTGCTCGGCGTGCTCGATCGCACGCTCGGCGGCAGCTACCAGCTCAGCGCGCCGACCGGCATCGAGATCGGCCCCGGCGAGAAGGCGCAGTTCCTGCACACCGACGACCAGATCTACCCGCTGCCGCGGCCGCACCAGGAAGTCGTCCTCAACACGATGTGGGCGCTCGACGACTTCACCGAGGACAACGGCGCGACCCGGGTCGTGCCCGGCAGCCACCGCTGGACCGACCGGCGCCCGGTCGATCCCGACGAGACCGTGACCGTCACCATGCCGGCGGGATCGGTGCTGTTCATCCTCGGCAACCTCTGGCACGGCGGCGGCGCCAACCGCACCGATCGCCCGCGCCTCGGCGTCCTGCTGGAGTACGCCGCGGGCTGGCTGCGCCAGCAGGAGAACCACGTGCTCGCCGTACCGCCCGAGACCGTGCGCACGCTGGAGCCGCGCCTGCAGGAGCTGCTCGGCTACGGCATCCACCCGCCGTTCGTCGGTTACGTCGACGGTCGCCACCCGCGCCACGTGCTGGAGCACTGAGCTTCGGGCGGCGTGCGGAGTCGATCACTCCCGGGCCGGTGGGTCTCGCCAGGTGCGGCCGTGGGGATCCGTCCACTCGACGATGCCGTCGTCGAGGCGCTGGTAGCGCCAGCGGGTGTGGGTCTTGAGCCGGTGGTGCCGCCGGCACAGCGGGATCAGGTTGCCCCGTGTGGTCGGGCCGCCATCATCGTGAGGAGTCGTGTGGTCGAGGTCGCTGCGCTGCGCGGGTGTGGTGCAGCCGGGGAACCGGCACCGCCGGTCCCGAGCCCGGATGAACTCCCGCAGCCGCTTCGAGGGCCGGTAGCGCTGCCGGCCCTGGTCGAGCAGCTCCCCGCTGGCCGGGTCGGTAATCCAGCGCTGCCAGTCGGCGTCCTCGGCCAGGGCCCGGCCGACCGCCGGGGGCAGCGGCCCGTAGCCGGGCAGGCTGACCGGGTTGTCGGCCAAACCGAGCGCAGTCGGCAGGTCGATCGTGACCTGCACGAGCGGCTGCAGCTGCGGCGCCTCGGCTTGCCCGGTGACCAGGGCGACCAACGCGTCGGCGCGGCGCTGGTCGAGCGTCCGGTCGTCATCGGTCCAGGTCTCGGCGGTGCTGGTGAGGGCCTGCCAGACGGCGTGGCCGTGCTCGGCGGTGAGCTGCGCACACAGGGTGAACATGCCGTTTGGTTCGTTCCAGTACTGGACCTGCCGGCCGGCCCGCGCCTGCTCCCGGCGCCGGGCCGCGCCCTGTGGGTCGGCCGCGATCACCGCGCGCCGCGCGAGGTTGCGGAACCGGCCCGGGGTCAGCTCGACCGCCTTGTCCAGCACCGTTTTCGCGACGTGGCGGGCCGTGTCGTCGTCGACCTCGGCGGTCTCCTCGATCAGGGCGATCGCCTGGATCACCGAGAGGCCGCCGGTCTCCATCGCGTCGCGGGCGGCGATCAGCCGCCCATCCAACGCGCGGGCGTGCTCGATCCGCCGGTGCGCCGCGGCCGGCGAGACGTGCAACGCGACCGCGACCTGCTCCCGGGTCCAGTCCTCACTGTCCAGCGGGTCGGTCGGATCCGGCGCGGCCGCGGCGGCCAGGCAGGCGGCCTTGCGCGACTCCACCCAGGCGCTGACCCGCTCCCAGTCGGCGAGCGCGTCGAGGCGATCCACCGGGGACAGCTCCCACGGATCGGTCCCCGCCAACCGCTGCAGCACCTCCAACATGCGAACGACATTACGTCCCACCACCGACAATTTCGGCATACAGGAAATGCCTGTGGAACAAGGAAAATCCGCTCTCAGCGAATGCCGGCCCGGCCCGACCGCGACCTGCGGTTACAGTGACCGCACAGGGAGGTCCAATGATCCACGACGTCATCGAACGTTGGCACCGCAACATCCGTGGCGAGCTGGCCGGCGGGCTCGACGAGCTGCTCGACGACGACGTCGTCTTCTACTCGCCGATCGTCTTCACGCCCCAGCGCGGCAAGGAGATCACGACGGCCTACCTCACGGCGGCCGGACAGACGCTCGCCGGCAAGAAGCAGCCGCAGTCCGCTGCCGGTGCGTCTGAAGACGGTTTCCGCTACACCAAGCAGGTGCTCGACGGCGAAACGGCGGTGCTGGAGTTCGAGACGACCGTCGGCGGCAAGTACGTCAACGGCGTCGACATCATCCGCTGCAACGACCAGGGCAAGATCGTCGAGATCAGGGTGATGGTCCGCCCGCTGCAGGCGATCAACATGGTCCACGAGCAGATGCGTGCCGCGCTCGAGGCCGCACAGGCCTGACGTCAGTCCGCGAGCCGCTGCACCAACCGTTTCGGTGCGACCGTGCGGTAGGCCTCACGGACGCATTCCTCGATCTCGGCCCAGTCGACGTCGCCGTCGAGGCGTACGCCGATCCAGCCGCGATGCCCGACATACGGCGGCCGGAAGAACCGCTGGGGGGCCTCGGCGACAAGTTCCTGCAGCACACCTACCGGCGCCGCGCACCACAGATGCGGGAAGTCGTGGTCGTGATGGCCGCCGGACCACAGCATCACGAACTGCTTGCCGACGAAGAACGCCGGCGACCCGTGACTCACCCTCTCGGTGACCTCAGGCAGCGCCAGGCACATAGCCCGCACCCGGTCCTCGACGTCCCCGGTCACGTGGACACCCGGCGCGCCATCAGGAACGCGCTGTCCGACGCCCGCCTCACCGGCCGGCCGTAGGACGCGGCCACCTCGCTTAGCAGGTGCTCTCGGATCGACCAGCCGGAGGAGCGCAGCCGATCCAGCTCCGCGGGTGCCAGGCCCTCCTGCCAGAGTCCGGCGGTCGCCTGCACGTCGGCCGCGGCCAGCCGGCGCCGGCCGTGCGGCTTCTCGAAGGCCACCGCGCTCCCGACCGCCGACGCCGCGTCGACGCGGGCCAGGACGTGCGCGGCCTGTGTCGACGACAGGTAGGCGAACACGCCCTCGATCAGCCACGCCGTGGGCACCGACGGATCGAACGCCGCGGCCTGCAGCGACGACGACCAGTCACCCGTCAGGTCTGCGGCGACGGTCGTCCGGGAACACGCCGGGTCGACGTCGGTCAGCACCGCGTCCTTGACCGCGAAGACCTCGGCGCGGTCCACCTCGAACCACCGGGTCTGCGCCGGCACCGCCAGCCGGAAGGCCCGGGTGTCCAGCCCGGCGCCCAGGACGACCACCTGAGGGCAGCCGGCACGCAGCAGGAAGTCGTCGTAGAACGGGGTGCGAATGACGACGTGAAAGGCCAGGGCCCGCCGCTCCGCGCTGGCCGGGCCCTCGTCGACCTGCGGCTGCAGCGCGGCGAAGGCGGCAGCGTAAGGGTCGTGGAACAGCGCGTCGGGACGTGCCGACTCCATCGCGCGCACCCGCGCGGCCGACACCGCAGTGCCGGCGACCCCCGCTAGCTGCACGCCGAGAAAGCTACAGCCGCTCGATGATCGTGACGTTGGCCTGCCCGCCGCCCTCGCACATCGTCTGCAGCCCGTAGCGACCACCGGTGCGCTCGAGCTCGTGCAGCAAGGTCGTCATCAGGCGCGCGCCGGTCGCGCCGAGCGGGTGCCCCAACGCGATGGCGCCGCCGTTGACGTTGACCTTGGCGAGGTCGGCACCGGTCTCGCGCTGCCAGGCCAGCACGACCGACGCGAACGCCTCGTTGATCTCGACCAGGTCGATCTCGTCGAGCGACATTCCCGTCTTCTTCAACGCGTGGGCCGTAGCCGGGATCGGCGCCGTCAGCATGATGACCGGGTCGGCACCACGCACCGACAGGTGGTGGATCCGCGCCCGGGGCGTCAGCCCGTGCTCACGCACCGCCTGCTCGGAGGCGACCAGCAGCGCTGCTGCGCCGTCGGTGATCTGGCTCGACACGGCAGCGGTGACCCGGCCGCCCTCCTGCAGCGGCTTGAGGCCAGCCATCTTCTCCAGCGTCGTGTCGCGGCGCGGCCCGAGGTCCTCGGTGACCTCTCCAAACGCAGCGATCTCCCGGGCGAACCGGCCCTCGTCGATCGCCCGTAGCGCGCGCTGGTGCGACTCGAAGGCGAACGCCTCCATCTCCTCGCGGGAGATGTCCCACTGCTGCGCGATCATCTCGGCCGAGTTGAACTGCGACAGCGGCTGGTCGCCGTAGCGCGCCACCCAGCCGGCCGATCCGGTGAACGGCTCGGCGAAGCCGTACTGCTCACCCGCGAGCATCGCCGAGGAGATCGGGATCGCACTCATGTTCTGCACGCCGCCTGCGACGACAAGGTCGGCGGTGCCGCTCATCACGGCCTGCGCGGCGAAGTGAAGTGCCTGCTGCGAGGAGCCGCACTGCCGGTCGACGGTGACGCCGGGCACCTCCTCGGGCAGGCCCGCGGCCAGCCAGCAGGTGCGGGCGATGTCGCCGGCCTGCGGGCCGATCGTGTCGACGCAGCCGAAGACCACGTCCTCGACCGCCGCCGGGTCGACATCGGCCCGCTCGATCACGGCACGCAGGACGTGCGCGCCGAGGTCTGCCGGGTGGACCCCTGCCAGCCCGCCGCCGCGCCGGGTCACCGGGCTGCGCACCGCCTCGACCAGGAATGCCTCAGCCATCGGACGATCCCTTCATCGCGCTCAGGAAGGCGGGCGCCTCGCCCCCTCCGTCGACGTACAGCTCGGCGCCGGTGACGTAGCCGGTCTCCGGGCCCGACAGCAGCAGGCATGCGGCCGCCACATCCGCCGGTGAAGCAAGGCGGCCCATCGGCACGGTCGCCTCGACGGCGCCGATGTCGTCACCGTAGGTCTGGCCGGCGAGCTCCGTGCGCACCAGCCCCGGTGTCACCTGGTTGACCCGCACCTTGGGCGCCCACTCGATCGCGAGGCTGCGGGTCAGCACCGCGAGCCCGGCCTTCGCGGCGTTGTAGGCCGACGTGCCGGGCGCCGGCCGCCGCGCCGCGACGCTGCCGATGTTGACGATCACCCCGCCGCCGTCCTGCTGCTGCATGACCGCGTTGGCCGCCTGCGACAGGTAGTAGGGCGCCAGCAGGTTGAGCGCGACGATCCGCTCGACGAACCGCGGGCTGACCGTCGCCGCGTCCGCGTAGGGGCTGCCGCCCGCGTTGTTGACCAGCACGTCGAGCCGGCCGTGCGTCCCGACGACCTCGTCGACCAGCGCGCGGCACTGGTCGGGGTCCCGCACGTCGCAGGAGACGAACGGGTGCGGCGACGAGTCGGGTGGCTTGCGGCCGCAGACGATGACCCTCGCGCCGGCTTCGGCGTAGGCCGCAGCGATGCCGGCACCGAGACCCCGGGTGCCCCCGGTGACCAGGACCACGCTGGCGTCGAAGGACGCGGTCACACCTGCGCCCGCGCGAAAGTCGCCGCCATGTCACCGGCGGCGACGTGAGCGAACGCCATCGCCGGCGTGATCGGCGCACCGGGACCGGGATAGGTGTTGCCCATCATCGACGCCATCGTGTTGCCGCAGGCGTAGAGACCGGGCAGCGGCCGACCGTCGCCGCCCAGCACCCGCGCGTGCTCGTCGCAGATGAGGCCACCCTTGGTGCCGAGGTCCGACAGCACCACCTGCGCCGCGTAGAACGGCCCTTGGACGATCGGGCCGAGCGACGGGTTCGGGTGCTCGTGCGGGCCCGGAATTCCCGGGTAGCGCTGGAAGACCCAGAGCAGCTGACGCTCGTGGCTGCCCTCGGCGCCCCGGCCGAACTCCTCGTCGACCCCGCGGTCGACCGACTCGTTCCAGCGCGCCACCGTCTGCGGCAGGTCGACCGCGCCGATCAGGTCGGCGAGCGCGGTCAGCGTGCCGGCCCGCTTCAGCGCACCCGCCTGCACCCAGGGGGTCGGGTCGGCGCCCGGTCGCAGGCCACCGAACCCGCTCACCTGCAGGAACTGCTCGTCGAAGACGAACCACGACGGGATGACCGGTCGCCCCGCGTCGTGCGCCGCCAGCATCAGGTGGCCGAACGTGTCGTAGTCGACGCCTTCGTTGAGCCAGCGACGACCGGTCCGGTCCACGACGATGCCGCCCGGCGTCACCCGCTCCCAGAGCAGGAACGACGGCCGGCCGTCGGGCCGGAGGAACCCCGGCGCCCACCAGGAGTCGTCCATGAGGTCCGTGCGCGCGCCGAGCGCGATGCCGGCGCGGATGCCGTCGCCGGTGTTGCCTTCGACGCCGAGCGTCCAGTCGCTGTGCCGCACCGGTCCCGGCTGGTGGGCGGCACGCATCTCGACGTTGCGCTCGAAGCCACCCGAGGCCAGCAGCACGCCGGCCCGGGCCCGCACCTCGAGCGCCTCGCCGTCGCGGCGCGCGGAGATGCCCACGACCGCGCCGCCGTCGACCAGCAGGTCGACGAACGCGGTCGACGCCCACAGGTCGACCCCCGCCGCCGTGCAGGCGATGAGCAGCTGGGCGATCAGCGACTGGCCGCCCCACATCGGCCCCTCCGGCCCGGGGTCGGGGATCGGCGGGCCACCGTCGCCCATCGGCATCTTCTGCACGAACGGCTGCGGGACCTCGCCGAGCCGCGCGCGCGGGAAGATCTTCGGCGTGATCGCGCGGCCGGTGAGCAGCGCGCCCGGCCGGCCGGGGTGGTAGTCGGGGTAGCCGGTCATGTAGTTGAAGTGCACGCCGTGCTCTTCGAGCCAGGCGATCGTCGGAGCCGCGGCCTCGAGGAATGCGTCCTGCATCGACTGCGGCGTGCGGTCGCCGACGGTGTGACGCAGGTACTCCCGCGCGAGCTCCAGGCTGTCGGGCTGGCCGGCGGCGAGCACGTGCAGGTTGGCCGGCGCCCACAGCCCCGCGCCCGACAGCGCGGTCGTGCCGCCGAACCGGTCGGACTTCTCGACCAGCAGCACCCGCAGCCCGGACACCGCTGCGGTCAGGGCACCGACCAGGCCGCCGGCTCCCGAACCGACCACGACGACGTCGTAATCCACGGTCTGCGACACGCCGTGAGTCAACTAGAACGTGTTTCAGTCGTCAAGGCAGCCGGGTGGTCAACCACGCCCGGCCCGCCGCACCACCGACGCCGCGTGCCGGCCGGCCCGGCGGCCGAAGAACGACCCCTCGCCGAGCTGCGTCCCGCTCGCATATCCCTTGCTGTCCTGGGCGATGTTGGCCGCGCACGCGCCCGCGGCGTACAGCCCCTCGACGACCGTGCCGTCGTCGCGCAGCACCTGCCCGTCGACCGACGTGCGCAGCCCACCGATCGTGAAGCCGGAGTAGGTGGCCTTGCCGAGCGACAGGTCGAACGCACCCCACGGCCCGTGGTCCTGCGGCTCGAGGAAGTCCGGGTGTTTGTGGAAGTCGCGGTCCTCGCCGCGCACCGCACGGGCGTTGTAGCGGTCGAGCGTCCGCTGCAACCGGCCCGCGGGGATGCCCAGCGCGCGCTCCATCTCCGCCACGGTCTCCCAGCCGTCGATGAACGGCGCCAGCGGGAAGACCGGCTGCTCCATGTGCGCGTCGTCGACGACGAGGTACGCCGTCGCGCCCGGTTGCTCCAGCACGAACCCGGCGGTCCGGGAGTGGTAGGAGTCCTCCGCCACGAACCGCGCACCGTCGCGGTTGACGATGACGCCGGTCAGCAGCCGCGCCGGCGGGTAGCAGGGGGCGGTCAGGAACGCCTGGTCCATGTGCCGTGTCGCTGCGCCGGCGGACATTCCCAGGCGGATGCCCAGCCCGTCGTCGTACGTGCTGCCGAGCGGCAACGACTTCTCCGCCAGCGCGGGCACGTGCGCGGCGACCATCTGCTCGTTCATCACGAACCCGCCGGCCGCGATGACGACGGCCCCGGCCCGCACGGCGCCGCCGTCGCGGAAGTGCTTGTAGGCCGCGCCCACGACCCGGCCCTGGTCGTCGACGACGAGGGCCGTCACGCCCGTCTCGTAGCGCACCTCGACGCCGAGGTCGCCCGCGCGCTTGACCAGCAGGTCGACGACCATCGCCGCGCCACCGGTGTCGCCCGGCACGGGCACCTTGTGCCCGCGCGGCGCGGGCTTCGCCTGCTCGCGAAACGGCCAGACCTTCTCGTTGCCGGAGTACATCAGCCCTTCGGTGCCCGGCTGGATGACGGCCTTCTCCGGGTAGTAGCTGCGCTCGAACCGGAAGCCCAGCCCCTCGAGCCAGTCGAAGTGCGCGACGCTGCCCTCGGCGTAGGCGCGGATCTTCTCCGGCTCGGGGTCGCGCGAGACCGCCATGAGGTAGCGGTACATCTCCTCCGGCGAGTCGTCGTGGCCGGTCGCCCGCTGCACCGCCGTGCCGCCGCCGAGGTAGAAGTGCCCGCCGGCCAGCGCACTGGTGCCACCCGCGACGGCGGCCCGCTCCAGCACCATGACCCGCGCCCCGGCCGCGGCCGCCTCGACCGCCGCACATCCACCGGAGGCCCCGAACCCCACGACCAGCACGTCGACCTCGTCGGACCAGTCGACCGACGACGCGGCGAGCGGGGTCGGGACGTCGTGCGGCACGCCCGAAGTCTGGTAGAACGCGTTCTAGCGGTCAACCGGGGAGGAGCCGGCATGGTCGACCGGCGCAGCCCGCCACCCGCCTCGATGATCGAGCGGATGACGCTGATCCTCGGCGCCTTCGACGGCTCCGCGCCGCGCCTCACCCTGCAGGAGATCGCCGACCGCAGCGGGCTGCCCCGCTCGACCACGCACCGGATCCTCGACACGCTCGTCCGGCTGCGCTGGCTGGAGCACCGTGGCGGCGGCTACCGGCTCGGCATGCGGTCGCTGGAGCTCGGTGGCCTGGCCGTGGCGCACAACGAGCTGCGCGAGGCGACCGCCCCCCTGCTCCACGACCTGCACCTGCGCACGCAGGCGACCGTGCACCTGTCGGTGCTCGACCGGCTCGACATCGTCTACCTCGACCGGGTCGCCGGGCGGGGCGGGTCGGCCGTCAAGACCCGCGTCGGCGGGCGCACGCCCGCACACGCGACCGCCGCGGGCAAGGCCATGCTCGCCTGGCTCGACCCGCGCGTGGTCGACGCGACGTTCCGCGACCGGCTCGTGCCGCGCACGCCCCGCACGCTGCCGACGGTCGAGGCGTTGGCCCAGGAGCTGGTCGCGGTGCGGGCCCGGGGCGGTGTCGCCTACGACCGCGAGGAGTCGGCCCCGGGCGTCGCCTGCGTCGCCGCACCGCTGCGCGGCAGCGGGCGGGCGATCGCCGCGATCTCCCTGACCGGGCCGGCCCGCGAGACCGACCTCGTCCGGCTGACGCCCTACGTCGAGCAGACGACGCGGCAGGCGAGCGCCGCGCTGTTCCCGCGGTTGCCCGACGACGACAGCCGGCGCGACCACCCGGTGCCGAGCGCGTGGCCACCGGGCGCCCTCGACAAGCTGCTGCAAGGCATGGGCGGCGACTACTGGCTCTGACCCCGGAGGGGACGGACATGACCGACCATGCCATCGGGCCGGCACGGCTCGGCATCGTCACGCCGGTGCTCACGCTCGTGCCCGGGCTGCACGGTGAGTGGGAACGCAGCGGGAGCATCGACGACGTGGTAGCCGTCGCCCGGTCGGCGGACCGACTCGGCTTCGCACACCTGACCTGCGCCGAGCACGTCGCCGTCTCGGCCGACACCGGGCGGCAGCGCGGGTCGATGTTCTGGGACCCGCTGGCGACGCTGTCCTACATTGCGGCCGTCACGTCGCAGATCCGGCTGGCCACGCACGTGCTGGTGCTCGGGCACCAGCACCCGCTCGCGCTGGCGAAGCGCTACGGCACGCTCGACCGGCTGAGCGGCGGCCGGCTCGTGCTGGGCGTCGGGGTCGGGAGCCTGCAGGAGGAGTTCGACCTGCTCGGCACGCCGTGGACCGACCGCGGAGCGCGCGGCGACGACGCACTGCGCGCGCTACGCGCGGCGCTGTCGCGCCCGACCGCCACCTACCACGGGGAGTTCTACGACTTCGACGACGTGATCCTGGAGCCGTACGCCGTGCAGGACCGGATCCCCATCTGGGTCGGCGGGCGCACCCGCCGGTCGCTGCGGCGCGCGGTGGAGCTCGGCGACGGGTGGGCGCCGTTCGGCCTGCGCCTCGGCGACATCACCGAGATCCTCACCGCCGCCGGCAGCCACGATGGTCTCGAGGTCGTGCTCTACACGCCGCGCCCGATCGACCCGCTGGGCGACCCCGATGCGGCCCGGCGGTCCCTCGACAAGGCCTTCGCCGCCGGCGCGACGAAGGTCAACGTCAGCCTGCAGTCGACGTCACTGCAGCACTACCTCGAACAGATGGAGGCGCTGCGCGACCTGTGACGACGATCATGACGACGCGGTGAAGAACTCCAGTGCCGCCTGCTCGAACGCCTCCTTGCGCTCGATCTGCACCCAGTGGCCGCAACGGCTGTAGATGCGCAGGTCCGCCCGCGACATCCGCCGGGCCGGGAACAACGCGCCCTCCACCGGTGCGACCCGGTCGTCGCGCCCCCAGCACAGCAGCACCGGCTGGCGAATCCTGTGCACCTCGCCCCAGAGCGGCACCGGCTCGGCCATCGCCGGGTCGTAGAAGGTCGCATAGGCGTCCTGCAGGTTCTTGATGGCGCCGGGGGCGGTCGCGGCGGCGAACCGCGACTCGATCAGCGCGTCGTCGACCAGCCGGGAGTCGAAGACCATCGTGCGCAGCCAGGCGACGATGCGCTCGCGACTCGGCTCTGCGTTGAACTCCATCAGCCGGGTGATGCCCTCGGACGGGCTCGGTCCGAGGATCGTCGCGCCGGTGCCGCCGGGACCCATCAGCAGCAGCCGCTGCACCCGTTTGGGGTTGTCGAGCGTGTAGCGGACCGCGACGTCGCCGCCCATCGAGTTACCCAGCAGCGACACGGTTTCCAGGCCCAGCGCGTCGAGCAGGCCGCCGACGGCGTCTGCGGCGATCCGCAGGTAGTTGCGGTCGTAGTGCTCCGGCCGCTGGCTACCGCCGAAGCCGGGCTGGTCGAGCACGATGCAGCGCAGTTGCTGCGACAGCACCGGCAGGTTGTTGCCGAAGTTGGCCCAGCCGCTGACGCCGGGACCCGACCCGTGCAGCAGCAGCACCGCCGGCCCGCTGCCGACGTCGTGGTAGGCGAGCTCCAACCCGTCGACGGTCACCGTGCGCCGAGTGTCCTGCGCAGAGAGCGCGTCGGTGGCCGTCACTACTTCTCCGCCGCGAGCTCGAGCGCGATGTCGATGAGCTGGTCCTCCTGGCCGCCGACGAGCTTGCGCTGCCCGGCCCGCACCAGGATCTCCGCACCCGAGACGTCGTAGCGCTGCGCCTGCCGGTAGGCGTGCTTGAGGAAGCTGGAGTAGACCCCGGCGTAGCCCATCAAGATGGCCAGCCGGTCGAGCAGGCACTCGTCGTCCATCACCGGACGCACCACGTCCTCGGCGGCGTCGATGATGCCGAAGACGTCGACGCCGGTGCGGATGCCGAGCTTCTCGGCGGCGGCGACGAACGCCTCGACCGGCGTGTTGCCGGCCCCCGCGCCGAACCGCCGGGTCGACCCGTCGATCTGCACCGCCCCCGCACGTGCGGCGAGGATCGAGTTGGCGACGCCGAGCGCGAGGTTCTCGTGCCCGTGGAAACCGACCTGCGCGTCGTCACCGAGCTCGGCGACCAGCGCCTGCACGCGTTCGGTCACCTGGTCCATCACCAGCGCGCCGGCGGAGTCGACGACGTAGACGCACTGGCAGCCCGCGTCGGCCATGATCCGCGCCTGCTGCGCGAGTGCCTCCGGCGGCGAGCTGTGCGCCATCATCAGGAACCCGACGGTCTCCAGGCCGAGCTCGCGGGCCAGCCCGAAGTGCTGCCGCGACACGTCGGCCTCGGTGCAGTGGGTGGCGACCCGGCACACCGCGGCACCAGAGTCGCGGGCCGCGCGGATGTCGTCCTTGGTGCCCAACCCCGGCAGCATCAGGAAGGCGATCTTCGCACGCTTCGCGGTCTTGACCGCGGCCGAGATCAGCTCCTGCTCCGGGGTCTTGGAGAACCCGTAGTTGAACGACGAGCCGCCGAGCCCGTCGCCGTGCGTGACCTCGATGACGGGTACGCCGGCGTCGTCGAGCGCACCGACGACCGCGATGACCTGGTCGGTCGTGAACTGGTGCCGCTTGGCGTGCGAGCCGTCGCGCAGCGACGAGTCGGTGATGCGCACGTCGAGCGTGTCGCTGAACGTTCTCGGCAGGGTCACGGCAGCGCTCCTCAGGCCGTCGGGGTCAGGTCGCGCTGGCGTGCCAGCACCTCGCCGACCCGGACGGCGGCGGCGGTCATGATGTCGAGGTTTCCGGCGTACGGCGGGAAGAAGTCGCCCGCCCCCTCGACCTCGAGGAACACCGCCACCCGCGCCAGCCCGCCCGACTCCACGGTCGGGTCGTCGAACTGCGCGTCGCTGCGGGCGCGGTAGCCGGGCACGTACTCCGCGACCTCGGCCACCCGCTGCGCGACCGCGGCCGCGATCGCGTCGCGGTCGGCGTCGGCCGGGATCGCGCAGAAGACCGTGTTGCGCATCAGCACCGGCGGGTCGGCCGGGTTGAGGATGATGATCGCCTTCCCCTTCTGGGCGCCGCCGACCTGCTCGATGCCGCGGCTGGTCGTGCGGGTGAACTCGTCGATGTTGTCGCGGGTGCCCGGTCCGGCCGACTTCGACGCGACGGCAGCGACGATCTCGGCGTAGGCGACCGGCGCCACCGAGCTGATCGCGTGGACGATCGGGATCGTCGCCTGCCCGCCACAGGTGATGAGGTTGAGGTTGGGCGCCTCGTAGTGGTCCTGCAGGTTGGCCGGCGGTACGACGTAGGGACCGATGGCGGCGGGCGTCAGGTCGATCGCCCGGATCCCGGCCTCCTCGTAGCGTGGTGCGTTGGCGCGGTGCACGTAGGCCGACGTCGCCTCGAAGACCATGTCGGGCAGCTCGTCCTGCGCGAGCAGCCAGTCGACGCCCTCGGCGCTCGCCGCGAGCCCCGCCTGCCTCGCCCGCGCCAGTCCCTCGCTCGCCGGGTCGACGCCAACCATCCAGCGCGGCTCGATCGTCTCGCTGCGCTGCAGCTTGGCGAGCAGGTCGGTGCCGATGTTGCCCGACCCGATGATCGCCGCGGTTGCCTTGCCCATCACCCCATCGCCCTTCTACACAAAGGAAACCGACACCGACCCCAGGCCGGTGAACTCCGCGCGGACCTGGTCGCCGCCGGTCACGTCGTAGGCCCGGGTGCACGAACCCGGCAGGATCACGTGCCCGGCGCGCAGCCGCACCCCGAACGACGCGACCTTCTGCGCCAGCCAGGCGACCGCGGTGAGCGGGTTGCCGAGCACCGCGTCGGAGCGCCCGGCCGCGACCTGCTCGCCGTTGCGGTAGAGCACCGCGTCGATCGCGGTGATGTCGAGCTCGTCGGGCTTGCGCCGCTCGGCCCCGAGCACGAGCCCGGCCGATGACGCGTTGTCGGCGATCGTGTCGGGCAGCCGGATCTTCCACTCGGCGATGCGGCTGTCGATGAGCTCGATGGCGGGGACGATGTAGTCGGTGGCACGCACCACGTCGTCGACGGTGCAGCCCTCCCCCGGCAGGTCGTCACCGAGCACGAAACCGACCTCGACCTCGACCCGCGGCACGAGGTAGCGCGACGCGTGCACCGGCACGTCCTCGTGGCAGACCATGTCGTCGAGCAGGTGGCCGTAGTCGGGCTCGTCGACGCCCATCATCTGCTGCATCGCCTTCGACGACAGCCCGACCTTGTGTCCGTGGATCCGCGCGCCCGCGTCCAGCCGCCGCTGGATGTTGCGCAGCTGGATCTCGTAGGCGTCGACCACGTCGATGCCCGGGAACGTCTCGGTCAGCGGCGGGATCGGCCGGGCGGTCTCCTCGGCAACCCGCAGCAGCTCGGCCGCCTCGTCGCGCTGGGCTTCCGAGAGGCTCATGACTCCAGACCGTACTGGCCGCGGAAGAACAGCAGCGGACCGCTGACGCGGTGCGTGACGAGCTCGCGGACGTGCCCGATGACGACGTCGTGGTCGCCCGCCGGTCGGGTCTCGGTGATGTCGCACATGACGGTCGCCAGCACCCCGTCGATCGACGGCCCCCAGGGCGTCGGGTGCCAGCGGAGGTCGGCGAACTTGTCGCCGCCGGAGCGACCGAAGCAGGCCGACACGTGCTGCTGGTCGTCGGCGAGCACGTTGACACAGAACCGGCCGGTCCGCCTGATCCGCGGCCACGACGTCGACGTGTGCGCGACGCAGATCAGCACCAGCGGCGGCTCGAGCGACACCGACGTGAACGACTGGCAGGCCAGCCCCACCGGCTCGTCGCCGGGCAGCCCGGTGACGATCGTGACCCCGGTGCAGAAGTGGCCGAGCACCCGCCGCATCTCGGCCGGCGTCGCGCAGTGCGTCCCGGGCGCGATCGCACCGCGATCGACCGTCGCGGTCACGACCGCGCTCCCCAGCGGTGCCCCCAGTAGCTGTCACGGGTGATGTCCTCGGCCGTGTAGGTCGCCTCGTCGATGCGCCGGCCGAAGCAGCCGAACTCGATGTCGCACCCCGTCGGCGTGCCGACGTAGAACGACACCATGTAGTCGTTGGTGTGCCGGCCGAGCGTCGAGGACAGCGGGAACTTCCGCTTGTGCACCCGGTCGAGTGCACGACCGACGTCGTCGAGCTCGGTGACCTCGAGCATGAAGTGGACGATGCCGTTGGGCTGCCACCACGGCCCGAGCGCCAGCGTGTGGTGGCGCGGGTTGGTCGACAGGAAGCGCACGAAGTAGCGCCCGTCGGGGTCGCCACCCGGCACCAGCTGACTCGCGATCCGCATCGCGCCGCGGCTGCGGAAACCGAGCACCTGCGTGTAGAAGTCGTAGGACGCCTGCGGGTCCTTGGTGGGCAGCACGACATGGCCCATGCCCTGGTCGCCGGTCACGAACTGGCCGCCGTGCGGCAGCACCAGCGGTGCGTGCACCAACGCGGCGCCATGGAAGATCTCCAGCGCGGTGCCGGCCGGGTCCGCCGTCGTCACGAACTCCTGCACGCGACGGGCGTCGGCGTCCTCGCCGCTGCCCCACTTCACCGGAGCGCCGGCGTCCTCGAGTCGGCGTACGACGTCGCGCAGGGTCTCCGCGTCGCGCACCTCCCAGCCGACCGTGACCAGCCGCTCGGTCCGGCCCGGCAGCAGCACGAGCCGGGCGGCCCGCTCGTCCAGGCGCAGGTAGAGCGCGTCGGGGTCGGGACCCTCGCCGGGCGCCATCCCGAGCACGTCGACGGCGAGCTCGCGCCAGCGGTCGAGCTCCGCGGTCTCGAGGACGAGGTAGCCGAGGGAGTGGATCATCAGATCATCGCGTCCTCGATCTCGAGCCCGAAGGCGCCCTTGCCGTACATCGCCAGCCACCGCTCGGTGTCGTTGGCGGCGTGCACGCTGCCCGCGTGCGCGTCGCGCCAGTGCCGCTCGATCGGGTTGCCGGTCTTGAGCGAGCGGCCGCCGGAGTTCTTGAACAGCAGGTCGACGGCCTCGATCGACCGCTCGGTGCCGCACACCTGGTCGCGCCGGGCGCGCAACCGCAGCTCCATCGGGATCTCCTCGCCGGCGTCGACGAAGCGCATCTCCTCGCGCACGTTGGTGACCAGCTGCAGCCAGGCCGCGTCGATGTCGGAGCCGGCGCGGGCCACGCGCACGTGCGCGAACGGGTCCTGCGCGACCTTCTGCCCGCCGTACGAGACCCGTACCCGCTCGCGCATCGACTCGACGTGCGCCTCGTAGGCGCCCTGAGCCATGCCGATGATGGGCGCGGTGATCGTGTTGCTGAAGATCGTGCCGAACGGCAGCTTGTAGAGCGGCGAGGTGTTGACCTCCTGCCCCGGGCCGCGCAACGCGCTGACGTCGTTGAAAGACAGCGTGCGGTGCGCCGGCACGAACACGTCGTCGACGACGATGTCGTTGCTGCCGGTGCCGGCCAGCCCCATGACGTGCCAGACGTCGTCGATCGCGTAGTCGCGACGTGGCAGCAGCACGGTGTGGAAGTCGACCGGCTTGCCCTCGGGGCCGATGACCAGCGCGCCGAGCAGCACCCACGTGCAGTGGTCACAGCCGGAGGAGAAGCTCCAGCGCCCGGACAGCCGGTAGCCGCCGTCGGTCGCGGTCAGCTTGCCCATCGGTGCGTACGACGACGAGACGAGCGTGCCGGGGTCGTCGCCCCACACGTCGTCCTGCGCCTGCACCGGGAACAACCCGAGCTGCCAGGGGTGCACGCCGACCACCGAGGAGACCCAGCCGGTCGAGCCGCACGCGGTGGCGACGGCGCGCACGCAGTCGTAGAAGTCGACCGGGTCGGCCTCGAGCCCGCCATAGCGCTTGGGCTGCAGCATCGTGAAGACGCCGGCGGCCGCGAGCTCGGCGATCGACTCCGCCGGCACGCGGCGCGCCTGCTCCGCGGCCACCGCGCGGTCGCGGATCGCGGGCAGCAGGTCCTGGACCGCGGCGTAGACCTTGTTCGTCATGCGAGCCCTCCGTCGTGCGTCTGCTGCCGGGACCGTAGGCCCGCATCGTGAGCGGCTGGCGCTCCTGTCCCGCTCAGTGGGACGCTGAGCCGAGAGTAGAACGTGTTCCACATCTGCGCTACGGTCGCCCGCGCCTGCGGTCCGCCAACAGTGAGGAGGCCACCGTGGTGCTCGAGCGGTTCCGCGTCGACGGCAGGGTTGCGGTGGTGACCGGCGCCGGCCGCGGCATCGGCGCGGCGACCGCCGTCGCGCTGGCCGAGGCCGGCGCCGACGTCGTGCTGGCGGCGCGCACCGAGGAGCAGCTGCTGCAGGTCGCGGCACGGGTCGAGGCGCACGGCCGGCGGGCCGCGGTCGTCGCCGCGGACCTCAGCGACCTCGACGCGGTCGCCGCACTGGCCGACACCGCGGCGCAGCACCTGGGCCGGCTCGACATCGTGGTCAACAACGTGGGCGGCGCGATGCCGCGAGAGTTCCTGCGGACGTCACCGCGGTTCCTCGAGGAGGCGTTCCACTTCAACGTGTCCACCGCGCACGCGCTGACGCGGGCGGCGGTGCCACACCTCCTGGCCGCAGGCGGCGGGGCGGTCGTCGGCATCTCGTCGGTGATGGGCCGCGTCACCGGCCGGGGCTTCGTCGGCTACGGCACCGCGAAGGCCGCACTGGCCCACTGGACCCGGCTGGCTGCAGCCGACCTGGCGCCGCTGATCCGGGTCAACGCCATCGCCGTCGGTTCGGTCGCCACGTCCGCGCTCGACATCGTCATGAGCGACGACAGGCTGCGCGGCACGGCGGAGGCCAACACCCCGCTGCACCGGATCGGCGACCCGGACGAGATCGCCGCGGCGGTGCTGTTCCTGGCCTCGCCCGCCGGGTCGTTCGTGACCGGCAAGGTCATCGAGGTCGACGGTGGCACCGAGCGGCCGACGCTCGACCTCGGCCTGCCCGACCTCACGCCTCCCTGACGCCCTCGCGGACGCGCAGCTGCTCGACGAAGCGGGCGACCGCGCGCACCACGTGGGCGGACCGGATCGACGGGAACACGTCGAAGGCGTGCTGCGTGCCGGGCAGCTCGATGTAGCAGACCGGCTGCTGCGACAGCTCGCGCAGCCGCTGCACGAACAGCCGCGCCTCGACGACCGGCACCAGGGTGTCGTTCTGCCCGTGGATCACCAGGAACGGCGGGGCGTCGACCGCGCGCTTCACCACCTCGAGCGGCGACGCGTCGGCGTAGGCCTGCTCGTCGGCCGTCTTCATGACCATGCGCTCGAGCAGCGAGCGTCGCCGCACCCGCGCCATCGACGTGCCGGTCTCGCCGACCAGGTCGTAGACGCCGTAGTAGGGCACGCAACCCGCGACCGACGTGTCCGAGTCCTCGAAGCCGGGTTGGTAACGGGGGTCGTTGGCCGTGAGCGCGGCCATCGCCACGAGGTGCCCGCCGGCCGAGCCACCGGTGAGCACCAGGAAGCCGGGGTCGGCGCCGTAGTCCTCCCCGTGCTCGCGCACCCAGGCGATCACGCGCTTGACGTCGACGACGTGGTCGGGCCAGGTGGCCCGCGGGCTGCGCCGGTAGTTGGGCGCGAAGCAGACCCAGCCGCGGGCGGCGAGGTGCAGCATCAGCGGACGGCCCTGCTCGCGCTTGTCGCCGATGACCCAGCCACCTCCGTGCACCTGGACGAGGGTGGGACAACCGGTAGGGCGGTCGCGGCGGCGGTAGACGTCGAGCTTGTGCCGCGGTGAGGCGTCGCCGTAGGACACGTCGACGACGCGCTCGACGTCGGGGTGGCGGAAGGACATCGGCACGAAGAACCGCCGCAGCCAGCTGGTCGGCTCGACCGGCGTCGACGGGTCGCAGACATCGGCGAGGGCGGAGTCGGCGATGCCGGCCGCCGCCTCCGCCGCCGCGATCAGCCGCAGCAGTCCGACCACCGTCAGCGCCGACAGCACCAGCGCGATCCAGCCGACGATGCCGGACAACCCGCCGAAGAGGCAGAAGAGCACGGTGGCGACGACCGTCAGCACCGCGAGCTGTGGGGCGAGCTCCGCGGTGAGCCACGCGGCGAAGAACGCGACGGGCGCAAGAGTCGGCAGCCGAACGGGGCGTACGACGTTGACGACGTTCAGGAACCCGAACGCCGCCAACGCGAGGAACGCAGCAGCCACAACGTCCAGTGTGCCGCGCCGGAATTCGCCGTACCCTTGCGCCCGTGCACGCGCTCTCCGGATTGGACGCGTCGTTCCTCTACTTCGAGACCCCGACGATGCACATGCAGGTCGTCGGGGTCGTCCTCGTGGACCCGGTCCCGGGCTGGGGTCGCGAGCGCGTCCTGGAGTTGCTCCGGGAGCGGCTCGACCTCGTGCCGCCGTTCCGCCGCCGGCTGCACTCCGCGGCGTTGCGGATGCACCACCCGGTGTGGGTGGAGCTCGACCACGTCGACCTGGACGAGCACGTCAGTGCGGTGACCTGCCCGGCTCCCGGCAAGCACGAGCAGCTGATGACCCTCGTCGCCGACTTCGCCGCCGTGAAGCTCGATCGCAGCAAGCCGCTGTGGCAGGTGCTCGTCATAGACGGCCTGGCCGACGGCCGTGCCGCCGTGGTCTTCAAGGTCCACCACTGCGCCGTCGACGGGGTCGCAGCGGCGCGCATCCTCAGCAACCTCGTGGACCTCGACCCCGCCGGCCGCAGCCCCGAGCAGCTCGCCGAGGCCCGCGCCCTGACGGAGATCGGCACCGCCGCGGAGCCGACCATGCAGGCGATGGTCGCGCACACGGCCCGAGGCCTTCTCGGCTGGCCGGTGGGGCTGGCCCGGGTGCTACCCAAGACGGGCCAGTCACTGGTGCGGCTCGTGCGTTCCCATGGCGGTGGAGCCGCTACGTCCGGGGGTGCCCTGCCGTTCACCGCGCCTCGCGCGCTGTTCAACGGCCGCATCGGCGCAGGCCGGAAGGTCGAGCTCGTCGACGTCGCCCTCGACGACGTCAAGGCGGTGAAGAAAGCCGCCGGCGGCACGTTCAACGACGCGGTCATGGCGATCTGCGGCACTGCTCTGCGCCGTTACCTCGCGGCGCACGCCGACGTCCCCGATGGCAGCCTGATCGCAGTCGTCCCGGTGTCGGTGCGCGGCGGGGAGAGCGACGACTCGGCCAACCGCACGTCGGCGATGTTCACCTCGCTCGCGACCGACGTCGCCGACCCGAAGGAACGGCTGGCCGCCGTACGCCGGTCCAACACGGCCGGCAAGGCCGTGCACGCGACGTTCGGCGACGAGCTGCTCGCCCAGGCCGCGCAGCTGGCCCCGCCGAACCTCACGTCGCTCGCGGCGCGCTTCTACAGCGCGACGGGGCTCGCGGAGCGGCATCCGGTCGTGCACAACGTCGTGATCTCCAACGTGGCCGGACCGCCGTTCCAGGTCTACCTCGCGGGCGCTCCGGTGCAGGCGATCTTCCCGCTCGGGCCGGTGCTCGAGGGCTCGGGCCTGAACATCACGGTCATCAGCTATCGCGACCGCGTCGGCTTCGGCCTGATCGCGTGCGCCGAGCGGCTGCCCGACCTGTCGGCCCTCGCCGCTGAGGTGGCCGGAGCCGTCGACGAGCTGCTGGAGGCTGTGCACGCCTGATCGCCCCGTGCTAGAACGTGTTCCACTATCGGCAAGGGGCGGGCGATGCAACGACCGGCGTTCACGATGGCAGTCGCGATGGGCGATCCGCGCGACTACACCGCGCTGGCGCGGACCGCCGAGGAGTGCGGTTTCGACCAGGTCGCGGTGCCCGACTCGATCTTCTGGTCGGAGCAGGTGTCCGACGCCTATCCCTACACGTCCGACGGGTCGCGCATGTGGCGTGCGGACACGCCGTTCGTCGACCCGTTCCAGGCAGTGACCGCGATGGCCGCCGCGACCTCGCGCATCCGCTTCTGCACCCACGTGGTGAAGGTCGGCGTGCGCAACGCGGTGCTGCTGGCCAAGCAGGTGCAGTCGACCGCGGTGCTGACCGGCGGGCGCTTCACGTTCGGCGCGGGGGTCGGCTGGCTGCGCGAGGAGTTCGAGTGGTGCGGCCAGCGCTACGAGCAGCGCGGCGCCCGCGTCGACGAGGAGCTGGAGGCGCTGCGCGGCCTGCTCACCGGCGACTGGACCGAGTTGCGCGGTGAGCACGTGCAGTTCGGTCGCATCCGCATGTCCCCGCCGCCGCCGTCGCCGGTGCCGTTCTACATCGGCGGGCACACGCCCGTCGCGTTGCGGCGCACCGTGCGTTTCGGCGACGGCTGGACCAGCGCGATGATCACCGTCGACGAGCTGAAGCAGGTAGTCGCGTCCCTGCGCGAACAGCTGGCCGCCGCCGGCCGCAGCGACGAAGGGTTCGCCGTGCAGGTCGCGTCGTCCGACCGCTACGGGCTCGAGGGCTACCGCGAGCTGGTCGAGATCGGTGCGACCGACATCGTGACCGTGCCGTGGGTCTTCTACGGCGTCCCTCTCGACGGCCCACTGGAGGCGAAGCAGGACGGTCTACGCCGCTTCGCTGCGGAGGTGATCGACCGATGGTGACGCAGACCGCCGAGCACCCGGCCCGGATCGCCGCGCGACGCTCCATGATCGGGGCGGAGACGAAGAACCGGGAGGCCTGGCTCGCGGCGTACGCCGACGACGCCTGCATCGAGGACCCGGTCGGGCCGTCCTGGCTGGACCCGACCGGCGCGGGCCATCGCGGCCGGGCGGCGCTCGAGGCCTTCTACGACGCGACGATCGCGACCACCGAGGCGATCCGCTTCGAGATCGTCGACTCGTTCGCGGCCGGCAACGAGGTCGCCAACGTCGGCACGATCCACATCACGCTGCCCGACGGCAAGGTCGCACGGTGCGAGGGCGTGTTCGTCTACGCGGTCAACCCCGACGGGCTGATCTCGTCGCTGCGGGCGTTCTGGGAGACCGACCGGATGATGGCGACGATCGGATGACCGACGACGGCATCGTCAGCGGGGAAGCCTGGCGGGAGTTCTGCCAGACCCTGGAGAAGGCGGGCGAGATCGTGCTGCGGTCCACCGCCCCCGGGACGCCGCTCGACCGGGCCGAGGGCTTCCGCTACCTGTCCCGGCTGCTGCGCAACTCGCTCTACTCGACGATCGAGAACAGCGATCCTGACCGGCCCGCGATGCAAGGGCTCGACCTGGTGAAGATCGGCGCGGACAACCCCGACAACGTCTACCTGTCGGCACCCGTGCGCGGCACGAACGACTACCGCATCACCGGCACTCGCGGGTCGATCGCCTACGTCAGCTTCGGGTCGAAGGCCAACCGCTACGCCAAGGACGGCACGATGGCGTCGACCGGCGAGCTGCGCAACGACTCCCTCGTCGTCGCGCCCGACGGAAGCGTCGAGATCCTCGTCAGCGCGACCCCGCAGCCGGGCAACTGGCTGCCGCTGGCCGACGACTCGACGATGGTCGTCATCCGCCAGTCCTACCTGGACCGGTCGTCCGAAGTGCCCGGCGACTACCGCATCGAGCGGCTGGGCGACCCGGTGCCGGCGCCGGGCCCGCTGACGACGCAGCACGTGGCCCGGTCGCTGCAGCGCACGGCCCTCGCGGTGATCGGCACCGCCGCCACCTTCGCGCAGTGGACCGAGCTGTTCATGACCCGGCCCAACGAGCTGCCCGACTGGGGCCAGGAGATGTTCGCGCGCGCCGGCGGCGACCCCGAGATCTTCTACCTGCACGGTTACTGGTCGTTGCGGCCCGACGAAGCGTGGGTCATCGAGACCGACGTGCCGGACTGCCCCTACTGGAACTTCCAGCTCGACAACTGGTGGATGGAGTCGATGGACTACCGCCACCACAGGGTCACGGTCAACAAGCACACGGCCCGGCTGGATCCCGATGGCCGGCTGACACTGGTCGTCGCTGCGTCCGACCCGGGCGTCGGCAACTGGATCGACACGACGGGGCACACCAGCGGCACCGCACTGCTGCGGTGGGTGAGTGCGACCGAGCACCCGATCCCCACCTGCCGGGTGGTGCCGCTGCAACGGCTGCTCCCGGAGGGCCTGCGATGACCGCCGCCGTGGAGACGTTGCAGGTCGACGGCCTGCTGGCCGCCGCCCGCGACAAGACCGGCCTCGACGACTTCGGCGACGAGTGGTTCGTCGAGCCGCTGGGCGTGCTGGTGAAGTCCCTCAACGACGAGGCTCGCCTGTCCTCCATGGGCTTCCAGATGACGCAGCGCCGGCTGACCGCACTGCTCGTCGACCGGCTGCGGCTGCGTCGGCTGCAGCGCCAGCACCCGGAGATCCTCGACGTCGGCGTGCAGGTGGCCGCCGAGATCTGCGGGCTGCCCCGCACCGGCAGCACGTTGCTGCACCGGCTGCTCGCGGCCTCGCCCCAGCTGACCTCGACGGCATCGTGGGAGACGTCGTACCCGCTGCCGTTCCCCGGCGAGGGCCCGGACGCCGCCGAGCGGAAATCGCGCGCCCGCAAGAAGATGGAGCTGTTCCTCGAGCTCTCCCCCGACTTCGGCGACATCCACACGGTGACGTGGGACGAGCCGGAGGAGGACATCATCCTGCTCGACCGCACGTTCGTGTCGCAGACGTTCGACTCGTTCTACTGGGTGCCGTCGTACGGCGCGTGGCTGCGGTCGTTCGACCAGGCACCGGCCTACCGCGAGCTGCGCGAGTGGCTGCAGGTGCTGCAGTGGCAGGAGCCGTCGCGGGCCGGGCAACGGTGGGTGCTGAAGTCGCCGCACCACCTGACGGCGACGTCGACCGTGCTCGACACGTTCCCCGGCTGCAAGCTGGTGATGACGCACCGGTCACCGGTGTCGGCGGTGCCGTCGTACGCGTCGATGGTCGTGGCGATGTCCTCGCAGTACAGCGAGCAGGTCGATCCGGTGGCGATCGGCCGTTACTGGAACGACCGCTTCGTCGAGTCGCTGGGGTCGTTCACGACCGTGCGGGCGCAGCGGCCGGAGCGGTTCGTCGACGTGCAGTTCACCGACACGCTGTCCGACCCGCTGGCAGTCGCGCGGCAGGTGCTTTCGGCACTCGGCCTGGCCTGCGGATCGGAAGACGTCGCAGCGTTCGAGGCCTACCTGGCGCGCAACCGCGAGGAGCGGCACGGCGCCCACCGCTACAGCGCCGAGGACTTCGGCCTGTCCGCGGCGCAGCTCGAAGCCGACTTCTCCTTCTACGTCGAGGAGTACCTGTGACCCGAAATGAGCATCCCCAGTGATCCTGAGCGACGAGGTAGTCGTCATCACCGGCGTCGGCGCCGGGCTCGGCGCGAAGCTGGCGGCGCGCGCCGTCGAGGAAGGTGCGCGCGTCGTCATGGCGGCCCGCTCGGCCGGCGTGATGGAGAAGATCGAGGCCGATACGGGCGGCGCGGCCATCGGCGTGCAGGGCGATGTCCGCAACGAGGAGGACTGCGCGCGGGTCATCGACGCTGCCGTCTCCCGCTTCGGGAAGGTGACCGGACTGGTCAACTCGGCCTACTCCCATCCCGGTTTCCACGACCTGCTCGCTACTCCCGACAAGCAGCTGCGCCGCTCGCTCGACGTGATCCTGTTCGGCGCGCTGCAGATGTCGCGACTCGCTGCGCCGCACATGCGGGCCGCCGGCCACGGCTCGATCGTCAACGTCGGCACGATGACAACCCGCAAGCCGATGCGCGGCGAGGGCGGCTACGCCGTGGCCAAGGCGGCTCTGTCGTGTGCCACCCAGTTCCTCGCGCTGGAGCTCGGCGAGGCCGGCATCCGCGTCAACTCCGCCATCATGGGTTGGCTCGACGGGCCGGGCGTGCGCTTCTACCTCGAGATGACGTCCCAGGAGAAGGGCATCTCCGAGCAGGACGTCTACGACGACATCGCCTCGCGCAACCCGCTCGGCCGGATCCCCACCGACGAGGCGTGCGCCGGGTCGATCCTCTTCCTGCTGTCGCGCTACGCCTCCGAGGTGACCGGCGCGACGCTCGACGTCAACGGCGGGGAGTACATGCCGGCCTGACCTCCGTGTGACCACTTTCGCCCGCGTGCTCATGGGCTCGGACCGTCGGCCCAACCGCCGGGGCCGATCCAGCGGCCGTCGCGCAGGCGTAGCGTCTTGCGTCCGGTATGGACGTCGTGGTGGCTCTGGTGGCACAACGGCACAAGATTGTGGAGATCGGTGTTGCCGCCGTGGCGCCACCAGCGCACATGATGCGGAATCGTGCCCGGCCGCCCGCAACCGGCAACGGCGCACAGCCCACCCCACTGCGTGGCGAGCGCCAACCGCTGCGTCCTGGTCGCGTGGCGCCGCGCCCGGCCCACGTGCACCGGCCGGCCGCTGCGGTCCACCAGGATGCCCGTGATCTCGCTATCGCAGGCCAGCCTCTCGAGCGTCGCGGGCGCGATCCGCATCAGGTCACCGAGCCGAGCAGGCAACGCGCCGGGCATCCCCAGCAACGCCTCCACCTGCGCGGTAAGGGTGAGCGAGCACCCTCGCCGGCTGGGCTCAATGGCATTCGGGGCCGTATCGGTGCCAGCTGGGTCGAGAGCCGAGGCCTCCTCAATCAGGGACCTTCCGACGGCCACCTGCTGCAACGCCGCGTGGAACGCGTCATGATCTCGCTGCTCCCTGCTGGGCAGCTCGGCGCCGGGCTGCACTTCCTCCGCCACCGCCGGGGCGAAACGATCGAGCGACGAACGCAGCAGCGCGCCAGTGTCATCGTCGAGGAAGCCACGCAGGTGCCAGCCGCCGTCGAAGACCGGCCGCAGGACGAGATGACGCACCGAGTGCTTTCGCGCCGCTCGCTCGTCGTGCTCGACCGGCATCAGCGCGTCGACGAGGTCGGCGAGGGCCACTCGAAGGCTGCTTCCCGGTAGGCGCTCCGCCATCGCCTGCGCGATCAGGACGAACGCTTGCTCCAGACGCTGGTGGGCGCCGGTCCCCTCGACCGCGATGCGGTCAAGCTCCAACCGGGCCTCCGCGTTCTCCACCGCGTCGCCACCGAATGCGCCGGCAAGCACGTGCGTAACGCCGTCACGGATGACTGCCTGCAGCAGGTCCTCGTCCACCTTCACGGGCACTCGAGCCAGTGCAGAGGCGATCGTGTGCAGGTCCTGCACCGACAGCCGGCCGGCGCATGCCTCCGCGCCGGCGACGGGCATGCCGTCGAGCCGGCGCGCCGTGTGCACCGACAGCCGGTCGTCGGCCACGGCTTGGGCGCGCAGCCAGCCTGACGCGCTTCCGGCACCGTCGTCCATGTAGATGTCGCGGCTGTCGATCGTCCGCAGCCCCATCAGCGCCGCGGTGCGCAGCCGCTCGACCTGCACCAGCATCACGCGCTGGCGCTCGAGCACCACCGCGTCGGGCAGCCCCACGAGGTCTGACTCGAGCACCTGGTCGACCGCGCGGACCAGCGCAGTCACGGCAGGATCGACTCGGGCCGTCGAGGAGGCAGCAGCAGGCTCGGCGTAGGCGATCGCCACGACGGTGCCTCCCTCCGACTCGAACTGGTGTTCGATACTGACTTTACCGCCTACGAACGACAGAAATGCCTTGTCCACAAGGGATTCTTCGTCGGACTGGGCTGGCCGCGCGGGCCGAACTCCGCCAGATACGGCTCGATGTCGAGCGCCGGCGTCCCGCCAACCGGCTCCAGGCAGGCCGTCTCACATATCGAGATGGGAATTTCGTATGGCGAGCGCCGCGTACTACCGTCGACCTAGCGGCAAGGGAGGCGGCATGGCGACCTACACGCACGGCCATCACGAGTCAGTCCTGCGCTCGCACAGATGGCGCACCGCAGAGAACTCGGCGGCGTACCTGCTGCCGCATCTGCGACCGGGGATGACGCTTCTCGACATCGGCTCCGGACCCGGCACGATCACTGCGGACCTGGCCAGGCTCGTCGCCCCCGGACGTGTCACCGCGTTGGAGGCGACACCCGAAGCGCTCGCCCTCACGCAGGCGGAGATCACGTCGCAA
>DASSKL010000081.1 GCA_035690485.1 Mycobacteriales bacterium
CAGGTGCTGTCCGGGCCCTACTGCACGATGCTGCTCGCCGACATGGGCGCCGACGTCGTGAAGATCGAGCCGCCCGCCGGTGACGCCACCCGGCAGTGGGGTCCGTTCCTGCGCGAGGACGAGGAGCGGTCCTTTGGCGGCTACTTCCAGAGCGTCAACCGCAACAAGCGCGGCATCGTGCTCGACCTCAAGACCGACGACGGTCGCGAGGTGCTGCTCGAGATGCTGAGCCGGGCCGATGTCCTCGTCGAGAACTTCCGCGTCGGGGTGATGGACCGGCTCGGCCTGGCGTGGGAGACGCTGCACGACCGCTTCCCGCGACTGGTCTATGCCGCCATCCGCGGCTTCGGCGACCCGCGCACCGGCGTGAGCCCCTACGTCGACTGGCCTGCGTTCGACATCGTGGCGCAGGGTATGGGCGGCCTCGTCGGCACGACCGGCAGCGACCCGGAGCACCCCGTGAAGACCGGCCCCGCGACCGGCGACGTCTGGCCTGCCGTGCTGCTCACGGTCGGGCTGCTCGCCGCCGTACGCCAGGCGGAGCGCACCGGGGTCGGCGACTTCGTCGACGTCGGCATGTACGACGGGATCATGTCGCTGTCCGAGCGCGCGATCTACCTGCAGACCTACACCGGCATCGACCCGCAGCCCCAGGGCAACACGCATCCCATGCTCGCGCCGTACGGCATCTTCCCGACGGTCGACGGATGGGTCAGCGTCGCTGCCCCGACCGACAACCACTGGCGGGCGCTGGCCCGGCTGATCGGTCGACCGGAGCTGGCCGGCGACCCGCGGTTCGCGACCAACGAGGCGCGGTTCGCGCGCAGCGCCGAGACGATCGGGCTGGTCGAGGCCTGGACGTCGGCGCGCACGACGGCGCAGGTCGTCGAGACGCTGGCGGGGCAGGTGCCGTGCGGTCCGGTCAACAAGGCCTCCGACATCGTGACCGATCCGCACGTCGCGGCGCGGCGGATGCTCGTCGACCTGCCGCAGCCGGGAGCCGACCGCAGCGTCGGGGTGGCCGGGGCGCCGGTGAAGTTCCTGGGCGCCGGGGAGCCGGCCTTCCGCCGCGCGCCGCGGCTGGGCGAGCACACCGACGAGGTCCTCGCCGGCCTCGGCTACGACGCCGCCCGCATCGCCGCGATGAGGACGGCCGGCGCCGTGCGCTGACACACTGCTCGGGTGCCTGAGCTGCCCGAGGTGCAGGCGCTCGCCGACTTCCTGGGCGAGCAGGCCACCGGTCGCGCGGTCGCCCGGGTCGACGTCGCCGCGGTCAGCGTGCTGAAGACCTACGACCCGCCGATCACGGCCGTCCAAGGGCTGGAGGTGCGCGGCACGCGACGGCACGGCAAGTTCCTCGACCTCGACGTCGACGGCGTCCACCTCGTCGTGCACCTCGCCCGCGCCGGCTGGCTGCAGTGGCGCGACCAGCTACCCCCCGCGCCGCCGCGACCCGGCAAGGGCCCGCTCGCACTGCGAGTGCACCTCGACGACGGCAGCGGGTTCGACCTGACCGAGGCCGGCACCCGCAAGGGCCTCGCGGTCTACTGCGTGCGCAACCCCGCCGACATACCCGGCATCGCCCGCCTCGGCATCGACCCGTTCGACCCGGCCTTCACGGTCGAGAAGCTTGCCTCGTTGCTGCACGATGCCGGCCGGGCACAGGTGAAGCGCGTGCTGCGGGACCAGGCGGTCATCGCCGGCATCGGCAACGCCTACTCCGACGAGGTGCTGCACGCGGCGAAGCTGTCGCCGTTCAGGCCGGCGGCCAACCTGACCGCCGAGGAGATCGCCACCCTGCACGCGGCGATCGGCGAGGTGCTGCGCGACGCCGTCGAGCGGGCCCGCGGGCTGGCGGCCGCGGAGCTCAAGGCCGAGAAGAAGCTCGGCATGCGGGTACACGGCCGCGCGGGGCAGGCGTGCCCGGTGTGCGGCGACACCGTGCGCGAGGTGTCGTTCGCCGACTCGGCCCTGCAGTACTGCCCGGCCTGCCAGACCGGCGGCAAGCCGCTGGCCGACCGGCGCATGTCGCGGCTGCTGCGCTGACGGAGACGTACGCCGATCGGCGCCGGCTCGCCGGGCGCTCGGGGCAGGCATAGAGTCGGACCCGTCGCGGGAGCTCGGACCGACCGGGCTGAGAGGGCGGCTGGGTGCGCCGGCGCACAACACCGGAGCAACAGCAAGGGCCGCCGACCGCTGAACCTGTCCGGGTAATGCCGGCGTAGGGAGCGCACATGGCCGTCGGCGCCGAACCCACGATCGTCGAGCCGGCCGCCGAGCGGCCACGCTCCTCCGAAGCACCGCTGACGCTGGCCGAGGAGGCCCCCCGCGTCCTCGGTTTCTTCGACCAGCTGGGCCTGTGGGCCAACCTCGGGGTCAGCCTGCTCGGCCCGGTCGGCGCGATCGGCGTGCTGGCACCCGCCGGCTTCCCGAAGCTGCCGCTCGTCGGTGCCTTCGCGGCGGTGGTCGTCGGGACGGTGCTCGGGACGCTGCTGGTCTCCGCCTCCGCGGTGCCCGGTGCGCAGACCGGTGCCCCGTCGATGGTCCTGCTGCGCGGCCTGTTCGGCGTGCGGCTGTCCTACCTGCCGACCGTGCTCAACGTCGTGCAGCTGGTCGGCTGGGGCGTCTTCGAGATCGTTGTCATCTCTTCGGCCGCGCAGCAGCTCCTGCCGTGGCACCACGTGCACTGGCCCTACGTCGTCGTGGCCGGGGTCCTGACCACGCTCATGGCCATCCGCCCACTCGGCGCGGTGCGCATCCTGCGCCGTTACGCGCTCGTCGCCGTGGTCCTCGCGACCATCTACCTGTTCGTCCAGCTGCTCCGCCACCCGCTGCCCGACCTCGGCACCGGGTCGTGGAGTGGCTTCTGGCCCGCGGCCGACGTGGCGATCGCGGTGTCGGTCTCGTGGGCACCGCTGGCCAGCGACTACAGCCGGCACGCGCGCTCGGCGCGGTCGGCGTTCACCGCGTCGTTCCTCGGCTACACCGTCACGCAGGTGGCCTACTACACGCTGGGCCTGGTCGCCCTCGCGACCGTGGTGCGCGCCGGCGACACGTTGCAGCACGACATGTTCGCGGCGTTCATCGCGGTGCCGGTCGGCTGGCTGGCCTTCGGGGTGCTGGTGCTGCGCGAGCTCGACCAGTCGTTCGCCGACACCTACTCGACGGTGGTGTCGATCCAGAACCTGCGCCCGCTGGTCGACCGCAGGCTGCTCGCCGTCGCCGTGGGCGGCCTCGCGACGGCGCTCGCCCTGGTGCTCGACATCAGCAACTACTTCGACTTCCTCTACCTGCTCGGCTCGGTGTTCGTGCCGCTGTTCGCCGTCTTCGTCGTCGCCTACTTCCTGCTCGACGGCCGGCATCGCTGGGACGTCACCGCCTCGGCACCCGCGCGCCCGGTGATGCTGCTGCCCTGGGCGCTTGGCTTCGCGGCGTACCAGCTCGTCTACCCCGGCGGCATCGGGTGGTGGGCCGACGGCTGGGGCAGGGTCGCGCACGACATCGGCTTCACCCCGGCGAGCTGGATGAGCGCGTCGGTCGTGTCGTTCGCCGCCGCCGCCCTCGGGACGCTGGTGGTCGGTGGAATCCGCAGGCTGGTACGCCGGTGAGCCTGAGCTCGCGCATGTGGTCGGCCGGCGAGCCGGTCTACGCCGCGATCCTCGACCACCCGTTCCTCGCCGGGCTGACCGATGGCAGCCTCGACCCTGATCGATTCGCCTACTACCTGGCGCAGGACGCGCGCTACCTCGCCGACTACGCCAAGGCGCTGGCCGTCGTCGGTGCCAAGGCGGCCGACCCGGCGGACACGGAGATGTTCACGCGGCACGCCGCGGGCGCCCTGGCCGTCGAGCGGGCGCTGCACGAGTCGCTGCTGCCCGAGCTCGGGGTCGACCCCGCAGACGTGGCCGCGACGCCGATGTCACCGACGACCTGTGCCTACACTGCGGCGCTGCTCGCCACGGCCTACGGCGGAAGCTACGCCGAGGGCGTGGCCGCGGTGCTGCCCTGCTACTGGATCTACTGGGAGGTCGGTCAACGGCTGGTCGAGGAGGGTTCGCCGGACGCCCGGTACCAGCGCTGGATCGACACCTACGCCGACGAGCAGTTCGGCGCGCTGGTGCGCGAGGTGCTCGCCGTCACCGACCGGCTCGCCGGTGTCGATGACGACCACCTGGTGGAGGTCTACGTCACGACCAGCCGTTACGAGTGGATGTTCTGGGACGCCGCGTGGCGCCGCGAGGCCTGGCCGGTATGAACCCGCCCGAGGCGAGCATCTCCCGGTAGGGAATCGTCACACGATCGCGAATACTCGGGTGCGCGCAGGTGCCTGCGCCGGACAGGGAGACCGTTGATGAACCGCCGGCGACGTGTCGCAGCGGCCGCCATGGGCGGGTTGACGTTGCTGGCGACGGCCTGTGGCACCCGGTTGCCCGACAG
>DASSKL010000082.1 GCA_035690485.1 Mycobacteriales bacterium
TGTCGGCCAACGCCCGCCGGCTGCTCGACCAGCTGCAGCGGGCCAAGGAACAGCCGCTGTGGCGGGTGCTGGTCGCGCTGTCGATCCGGCACGTCGGCCCGGAGGTGGCTCGCCCGCTCGCTCGCGAGTTCGGGGACCTCGAGGCGATCGCGACGGCGAGCCTCGAGACGTTGTCCGAGGTGGAGGGCGTCGGGCCGACGATCGCCCAGTCGCTGCTCGACTGGTTCGCCGTCGACTGGCATCGCGCGATCGTCGACAAGTGGCGGGCTGCCGGCGTGCGGATGAGCGAGGAGCGAGAGGAGGCCGGGCCGCGCCCGCTGGAGGGCGTGACGGTGGTCATCACCGGCTCCCTGGCCTCGCACTCGCGCGACTCGGCGACCGAGGCGGTGCAGGCCAGGGGCGGCAAGGTCGCCGGTTCGGTCAGCAAGAAGACGACGTTCGTCGTCGTCGGCGACGCACCCGGCTCGAAGTACGACAAGGCGGTCCAGCTCGGTGTGCCCGTGCTCGACGACGACGGTCTGCGGGTGCTCCTGCGCGACGGCCCCGAGGCCGCCGCGGCCGTGGCCCGCCCCCCGGAGGGCTGAGCCGCCGGATATGCGGCATTCGTCCGCGGCTCGCCGGATTCCGCTGGCCGGTCAAGCGCGACGCGGTGCCGGACACTCGCAGGCGTGCGCGCCCGACGTCCCAGCTTCGCGCGGCACGTCGGGCTCACCGCGGGCGCCGGCCTGCTGCTGACCGTGGCCGCCCTCACGCGGCTGGCGCCGGCCGACCTGCGCCGGATGGGCTGGAGCCTGGTCGTGCTGGCCGCGCTCGTCGCGCTGGCCGAGATCCGCCCGCTCGTGACACCGCGCACCAAGCAGGCCGGCGGGCTGCCGCTGTCCTCGGCGTTCGTCTTCGCGCTGCTGATCCACTGGGGCCTGCCGACCGCGTTGCTCGTGCAGGGGGTAGCCACCGTGGCCGCCGACCTGGCCCGCCGCCGTCCGGTGTGGCGCTCAGCCTTCGATGTCGGGCAGCAGGCCCTCGCCTGGTGCTCCGCCGCCATCGTCCTCGTACTGGCCGGGAGCCTCGGCTCGCCCGCGCACCCCGAGGTGCCGGCGGGCGCCGACCTGCCGGCGATCCTGGTGGCCGGCACCTGCTGCTTCCTCGTCAGCGAGATCCTCGTCGGCCGGGCGATCGCGGCCTACGACGGGAGCGCCGTGCGTGCCGCGGTGCGTGCCGACATCCGGTCCCGCGCCGCCACCGCCGGCACGCTGCTCGGCCTGGCGCCGGTCGTCGTGGTCGTCGTCGACCACGGGCCGGCCCTGGTGCCGCTGCTCGCGCTGCCGCTCGTCGCCGTCTACACGACGGCCGCCGTCTCGGTCGATCGGGACCACCAGGCGATGCACGACGCGCTGACCGGGCTGCCCAACCGCAAGCTGCTGCTGCAGCGCGCCGACGAGCAGCTGGCCGCAGCTCTCGCCGGTCACCGCACGGCCGCCCTGCTGTTGCTGGACCTCGACCGGTTCAAGGAGGTCAACGACACCCTCGGCCACCAGGTCGGCGACGACCTGCTGCAGCAGGTGGCGAGCCGGCTGATCGCGACCGTGCGCCCGCACGACACGGTGGCCCGGCTCGGCGGCGACGAGTTCGCCGTGCTGCTGCCGGCCATCGACCACCCGGGTCGCGCCCTCGACGTCGCGCAGCGGATGCGGCGCGCGTTGTCCGAGCCGTTCCGCCGGGGCGAGCTGACGTTCGACGTCGACGTCTCCGTCGGCATCGCGCTGTGCCCGCAGCACGGTGACGACGTGGCCGCGTTGCTGCAGCGGGCCGACGTCGCGATGTACCTCGCCAAGGAGACCGGGTCCGGTGTCGAGGTCTACGCGCCCGACCGTGACCGCCACTCGGCTGCGCGGCTGGAGATGCTCGGCGAGCTGCGCGAGGCCTTGGCCCGCGGTGAGGTCGTCGTCCACTACCAACCGAAGATCGACCTGCGCGACGGTGCGGTCAGCGGCGTCGAGGCACTGCTGCGCTGGCCGCACCCGACCCGCGGTCTGCTGAGCGCGGCGGAGTTCCTGCCGATGGCCGAGCAGGCCGGGCTCACTCGCGTGATCACGCCCTACGTGCTCGACGCGGCGACCGCGCAGGCGGCGCGCTGGTGGCAGACCGGTGTGCGGGTGCCGGTCGCGGTCAACGTCAGTGCGCGCGACCTCTACGACGGTCACCTCGCCGAGGTCGTCGGGGAGTGCATCGCCCGCCACGGCGTCCCGGGCAACGCATTGGCGCTCGAGGTGACCGAGAGCGTGCTGATGAGCGACCTGGCCCGGGCGGGGGAGACCCTGCACCGGCTGGCGGCGCTCGGCGTGGGCGTGTCGCTCGACGACTTCGGCACCGGCTACTCGTCATTGGTGCACCTCACCCAGCTGCCGGTGTCGGAGATCAAGGTCGACCGGTCGTTCGTGCACCGGATGGCCGCGCACGCCGGCGACGCGGCGATCGTGCGCACGATCGTCGATCTGGGCAGCGCCCTCGGCGTACGCGTCGTCGCCGAAGGCGTCGAGGACAGCGACGCCTGGGACCGGCTGGCCGTGCTCGGCTGCGACGCGGTGCAGGGGTGGTACGTCTCCGACGCGCTGCCCGCCGACGAGGTCACCGCCTGGTTGAGCAGAGTGGCGTCTGTCGGGGCCCACCTAGACTGACGCGCGTGGCAGGCATCACCCGAGCCGAGGTCGCGCACCTGGCGGGACTAGCGCGCATCGCGATGACCGACGACGAACTCGACCGCATGCCGGCGCAGCTCGACGTGATTCTGCAGGCGGTGGCGCGGGTCGCTGAGGTCGTCGACGACGACATCCCGCCGACGTCGCACCCGGTGCCGCTCAGCAACGTCTTCCGGCCCGACGAGGTGCGGCCGTCGCTGCCGCGCGAGCAGGTGCTCGCCGGTGCGCCGGACGCCGAGCACGACCGCTTCCGGGTGCCCCGGATCCTGGAGGAAGAGTGAACGCCGGCCGCGACGGCAGCGCCCCGGGACGGTCGACGTGACGGACCTGGTCCGGCTGACCGCCGACGAGCTGAGCCGGTGGATCGCCGCCGGCGAGGTCTCCTCGGTCGAGGTCACCCAGGCGCACCTCGACCGCATCGCCGCGGTCGACGAGCGCGTCCACGCGTTCCTGCACGTCGACGCCGAGGGTGCGCTGAGCGCCGCCCGCGCGGTCGACGACCGGCGCGCCGCGGGCGACCCGCTGCCCTCGCCGCTCGCGGGCGTCCCGCTCGCCCTCAAGGACGTGCTCACCCAGAAGGGCGTCCCGACGACCTGCGGCTCGCGGATCCTCGAGGGCTGGCGACCGCCGTACGACGCCACCGTCGTGCGCCGGCTCAAGGAGGCCGGCGTCGTCATCCTCGGCAAGACCAACATGGATGAGTTCGCGATGGGCTCGTCGACGGAGCACTCGGCGTTCGGGCCCACGCGCAACCCGTGGGACCTCGAGCGGATCCCCGGTGGGTCCGGTGGCGGTTCGGCGGCTGCCGTCGCGGCCTACGAGGCACCGCTCGCGATCGGCACCGACACCGGCGGCTCCATCCGTCAGCCGGCCGCGGTGACGGGCACCGTCGGTGCCAAGCCGACCTACGGCGGGGTCAGCCGCTACGGGCTCGTGGCGTTCTCCTCCAGCCTCGACCAGGCCGGCCCGTGCGCCCGGACGGTGCTCGACGCGGCGCTGCTGCACGAGCTCATCGCCGGTCACGACCCGCTCGACGGCACCAGCATCGACGCGCCGGTGCCCCCCGTCGTCGAGGCGGCGCGCGCTGCCGACGTCAGCGGCATGCGGGTCGGAGTCGTTCGCGAGTTCGCCGGCGAGGGCTACCAGCCGGGGGTCGAGGCGCGGTTCGCGGAAACCGTTGCCCTGCTGGAGGAGCTGGGAGCAAGCGTTGTCGAGGTGTCGTGCCCGCACTTCGCCTACGCACTCGCCGCCTACTACCTCATCGCGCCGAGCGAGGCGTCGAGCAACCTGGCCCGCTTCGACGGCATGCGCTACGGCCTGCGCGTCGGCGACGACGGCGAGGCCAGCGCCGAGGAAGTGATGGCACGCACCCGCGACGCCGGTTTCGGCGACGAGGTCAAGCGCCGGATCATCCTCGGCACCTATGCGCTGTCCGCCGGCTACTACGACGCCTACTACGGCTCGGCGCAGAAGGTGCGCACGCTGATCAGTCGCGACTTCGCCGCGGCCTACGAGCAGGCCGACGTGCTGGTCTCGCCGACGACACCGACCACGGCGTTCCCGCTCGGTGAGCGGCTCGCCGACCCGCTCGCGATGTACCTCGCCGACCTGTGCACGATCCCGGCCAACCTCGCCGGTGGAGCGGCGATGTCGATCCCGTGCGGTCGCTCCGACGACGGGCTGCCGGTCGGGTTCCAGGTCATGGCACCCGCGCTGGCCGACGAGCGGATGTACCGCGTAGCCGCCGCCGTCGAGGCCGCGCTGCTCGACCGGTGGAGCCACCCGCTGCTCGACGAGGCGCCGGCGCTGTGAACGTCCTCGGTCGTGGGGTCGACGCCGACCTCGTGCGGGCCGTGTCCGCCGTCCTCGCCGTCGCGCTGCTCCTGCTCGGCGTCCTCGTGGTCTCGGTGGCGGCGCTGGCGCTCGGCGCCCTCGCCGGGCTCGTCGCGCTGACACTGTTCCTGGTCCGGGCCGAGGACCGCCGCCACTCCGGGAGAGGATCCGCGTGACGACGACAGCCCTTCCGGCCTACGACGACGTGCTGACGCGCTGGGAGCCCGTGCTGGGCCTCGAGACCCACGTCGAGCTGGGCACCGCGTCGAAGATGTTCTGCGGGTGCGCGACGACGTTCGGCGCGGAGCCCAACACGCAGGTGTGCCCGACCTGCCTCGGGCTGCCCGGCTCGCTGCCGGTCACCAACGAGGCGGCGATCCGCTCGACGGTCCTCATCGGCCTGGCGCTCGGCTGCGACATCGCGTCGTGGTGCCGGTTCGCGCGGAAGAACTACTTCTACCCGGACATGCCGAAGGACTTCCAGATCTCGCAGTACGACGAGCCGCTGTGCACCGACGGGCACCTCGACGTCGAGGTCGGCGGGCGCACCTGGCGGGTCGACATCGAGCGGGTGCACCTCGAGGAGGACACCGGCAAGACCCTGCACGTGGGCGGCGCGACCGGGCGCATCCACGGCGCCGACCACTCGCTGGTCGACTACAACCGGGCCGGGATCCCGCTGGTCGAGATCGTCACCCGGCCGGTCGTCGGGGCGGGCGCGGAGGTCGCGCGGGCCTACGTCGCCGAGCTGCGCGACCTGCTGCGGACGCTCGGCGTATCCGACGTACGCATGGAGCAGGGGTCGCTGCGCTGCGACGTCAACGTCTCGCTGCGACCGCGCGGCGAGCAGCGGCTCGGCACCCGCAGCGAGACCAAGAACGTCAACTCCCTGAGGTCGGTCGAGCGGGCGGTCCGGCACGAGGTCGAGCGGCAGGCGGCGGTGCTCGAGTCGGGCGGCCGGGTGGTGCAGGAGACCCGGCACTGGCACGAGGACACCGGCATCACGACCTCCGGGCGGAGCAAGGAGACTGCGGAGGACTACCGCTACTTCCCCGAGCCCGACCTGGTGCCCCTCGCTCCTGCCCGCGAGTGGGTCGAGGAGCTGCGGGCCACGCTGCCGGAGCTGCCCGCGGCCCGGCGGGCGCGGCTGCGCTCCGAGTTCGGCTACAGCGACCTCGACATGGAGCAGATGACCAACGCGGGCGTGCTCGACCTCGTCGCGGCCACGGTGGCGGAGGGGGCGTCGGCCGACGACGCCCGTGGCTGGTGGCTCGGCTACCTGGTGGGTCAGGCCAACGAGCGCGGCATCGAGCCGGCCGATCTCGCCATCACGGCGGCGCAGGTCGCCCGCGTGGCCGGCCTGGTGGCCACGGGCACGCTGACGGCGGCGCTGGCTCGGCAGGTCGTCGAGGGCGTGCTCGCCGGCGAGGGCGAGCCGGAGCGGGTGATCGAGGCCCGCGGCCTTCGGGTCGTGTCCGACACCGGTGCGCTCGACGCGGCCATCGACGAGGCGATCGCCGCGCAGCCGGACGTGGCCGAGAAGATCAGGGCCGGCAACGCCAAGGCGGTCGGCCCGCTGGTCGGCGCGGTCATGAAGGCGACCAAGGGCCAGGCCGACGCCGCCCGGGTGAGCCGGATGATCCTGGAGCGCCTGTCCGGCAGCTGAGGATGGCCATGGCGTCTCCGGCCGATCGGCGGTAGGTTCCGGCGATCCGAGCACGGAGGGGGCCGTGTGATGAGGATGCAACGACCCTTCGCGGCGCCCGACCACGTGCTCAGCCGCCGGGAGTGGCGCCGGTTGGGGCGCCGGGCTCAGCGGGCCCACGACGACGAGCAGCTGGCCCGGCTGCGTGAGCTGGCGCGGGTCGCGGCGCCGGTGCTGTTCGTCGAGACGTTCGACGACCGGGCCGCCGCCCGCCTGACCCTGCCCGAGGCCCTGGTGCTGATGGTCGGCGTCTCGCCCCGCGGCCTGGGCATCCTGGGCGACGTCGCGGCCCGCGGCCCCGCCCGGTTCGCGGACGCCGGTCGCTACCTGGAGCACTGGTGGGTGGAGGTCGACGCAGGTGAGCGGCAGACCGTCCTCGCGCCACGCCTGCGGCTGGTGCCGACCGGTGAGGACGACGGCGAGGTCGTGCCCTTCAGGGGAGCGGGCCTGTGGGAGGACTACTAGGCAGACCGGCCGGCGGTACCGACGAGCTCGTGGGCCGGCGGGGTGGGCACCTCTCGCACGCGCAGTAGCCGGGCGAGCGGCGACGGGAACCACCAGTTCCAGCGACCGAACAGGCTGACCAGCGCCGGCAGCAGCAGCGCCCGCACGATCGTCGCGTCGAGCAGGATGCCGGCGCCGAGGCCGGTGGCCATCACCTTCAGGTCGGTCTGCGGCGCCGACGCCAGCGAGGCGAACGCCAGGAACAGGATCAGCGCGGCGCTGGTCACCAGCCGCCCGGTGCGACCCAACCCCTCGATCACGGCTTCGTCGGTCGACGCGCCGCGGTCCACCGCCTCGCGCATGCGGGCCAGGATGAAGACCTCGTAGTCCATCGAAAGGCCGAACAGGAACGCGAAGACCATCAGCGGCACCCAGAACGTGATCGCCCCCGTGCCCGCGATGCCGAAGACGGCGTCGGACCCGTGGCCCTGCTGCCAGAACCACGTCATGAGCCCGAACGTCGCCGCCATCGAGACGAGGTTGAGCGCGATCGCCTTGAGCGGCAGCACGATCGACCGGAACGCCCGTGCCAGCAGCAGGAACGTCAGCAGCGCGATGATGGCGAACATCAGCGGGAAGTTGCCGAAGACCGCGTGCTGGTAGTCGAGCTGGACCGCACCGTCGCCGGCGATCCCCACGACGCCGGGCATCCCGTCGAGGGCGTCGCGAGCCGCCTTGACCGGGCCGATCGTGAGGTTGTTGACCGTGGCGTCGCGAGCGATGCCGAGCACGATCGTGGTGCCGTCGCGGTTGCTGCTCGCGTCGGTCGGGACCGCAACGCTCACGATGCCCGGCACCTTCGCGAGGCGGTCGGCAGCGGCCTGGGCGTGGCCGCGGTCGACGAGCACCTCGAGCGGCGTGAGGACGCCGCCGGGCACCCCGCCGTCCTGCAGGCGCTGGTAGGCCGCATGAGCCGGCCCGGTCTTGGCCAGCGCGTCCACCCCGGTCTCACCGGTGGTCAGGGAGAAGACCGGGACGATCAGCACGGCGAGGACGGCGAGCGCGGCGCCGGCGGCCACCCAGCGTCCGCGCACGACGGTCCGCGCCCAGGCGGTCCAGCCACGGCTCGCGGCGTCCTCGTGGCGGATCCGCGGCCAGTCCACCCGCGGCCCGATGCCGCCGAGCATCGCCGGCAGCAGCGTCAGGGTGACGGCGGTCGAGACCAGCGGGATCAGCATGCCGCCGTAGCCCACGCTGCGCAGACCGGGCGCCGGCAGCACGACGAGCGCGAGCAGGCCGATCGCGACGGTGAGTCCCGACAGCAGCACCGCGCGGCCGGCCGTCGCCATCGCCGTGCGCACGGCCGTGTGGTTGTCGGCGCCCCGTTGCCGCTCCTCCCGCCAGCGTGTCACCACGAGCAGCGAGTAGTCGATCGCGACGCCGAGCCCGATCAGCGAGACGAGGAACTGCACGATGAACGACACGTCGACGAGGTAGGTCAGCCCCAGGACGACGAGCAGCGTCGACGTGATGGCGACCGCGGCGATCAGCAGCGGTACGAACGCCAGCAGCGAGGCGAACACGAAGGCGAGCACCGCCAGCGCGCCGAGCCCGCCGAACAGCGTCTCCACCAGCACGCCCGGGCCCTCGGTGTGGCCACCGGTCGCCAGCTCGCCGAGGCCGGTCGCCCCCACCGTGTAGCCGGGCGGCAGCGCGCCGCGCACGATCCCGGCCGCCGCCTCGGACGGCAGCTTCGCCGAGAAGCTGGCCGGCATCGGCGCGAAGACCATGGCGTACGTCGTATGCCCGCCGGTCGTGCGGAAGACCGCGTCGTGGGTGGTCGCGAAGTCGACGACACGCAGGTCGGGACGGGCGGCTCGCAGCCGGTCGAAGGCGCCGGCGACCGCCTGGTCATCGAGCCCGGCACCGGTCGGCCCGGTGACCGTCACGAGCGACGGATCGGTCAGGCCGCCGTTGCCGTAGTCGTGCACGATCTGCTTCGCCGTCTCGTAGCCGGGCTGGCCGGGCAGCGAGAAGTCGACGGTCAGCCGGTTCGAGACGTGGCTCGCGCCCGCCGCGCCCGCCAGGAAGGCGACGATCCAGAAGGCCGTGACCAGCCGGCGGTGGTGGAGGACCCAGTCGGCGACGCGCGCGAGCGTGCCGGAGGCGACGGTGTCGGACATGTGGCGTTTCCCCCGGGGAGGTAGAGGCGTCGTGTAGTAGACCGCACGCGCGGTACGGCGCACAGCGATTTGGACGTCGCCTGGATCAGGAACTCATCGCAGGTCGCTGCGGTCGGCGAGCTCGCCGACCCAGCGGGCGATCTCGTCGGGGTACTCCAGCGGCAGGAAGTGCGAGCCCGGCAGGATCTTGATCTCCGCGTGCGGGATCTGCGCCGCCGCCTCGACCATGTCGCCGACGAACGTGAGCACGTCGTAGCGCCCGGCCACCATCGTCACCGGCATCTCGAGCGTCGTCAGGTCGATCGGCGCGTGGTCCTGCGCGCCGAGGGCGAGCGTGAAGTACCAGCGGAAGTCGTGCGTGCGGAACTCCCGCAGGGCCGGGATCAGCCGCTCCGGTCTCGCGGCGGGCAGCAGGAAACCCGAGTGGTTGATGACGCTGGCGGTCGCCGTGTTCAGCGGGATCGTGCGGGCCAGCGCGTTGAGGGCCGGTCCGACCGCCCGCATGGCGCGGGCCGCGGCGACGCCGCTGTCGTGCCGGATCGCGCGCGGCACCCGCATGAGCCCGAACATCGCCTGGAACATCCCGCCCGGGACCCCGGCGACCGCCATGAGGCCGGCGACCCGGTCCGGGTGTTGCCGGGCGAACTCGAAGCCGACGCTCACGCCCATCGACCAGCACGGCACGATCGCCCGCTCGATCCCTTCGTGATCCATCAGCGCGAGCAGGTCACCGACGTGGTCGTCGATGCGGACCCGGCCCGGGTCCTGCGGCCGGCCCCCGCCGCCGGTGCCGCGGTAGTACCACGTGCAGACCCGGAAGCCGCTGTCCCCGCGACAGAGGGCCGGCCACGCCTCGGGAGACGTGCCGAGGCCGTTGCTGATGACGACGGGGACGCCCGTGCCGTCGTTGCGCCACCCGCGCACCCGGGTGCCGTCGAGGCTCTCGAAGTCGAACTTCCCCATGGCGGGTGATCGTTCCATGCGCCGTAAAGTCCCTTGTATGAGCAAGCCGGACCGCAAGCCCCGCAGCCGCGACGTCACCGACGGGCTGGAGAAGGCCGCCGCCCGCGGCATGTTGCGCGCGGTCGGCATGACCGACGACGACTGGGACAAGCCGCAGATCGGCATCGCGTCGTCGTGGAACGAGATCACCCCGTGCAACCTGTCCCTCGACCGGCTGGCGCAGTCGGCTAAGGAGGGCGTGCACGCGGCCGGCGGCTACCCGCTGGAGTTCGGCACGATCTCGGTGTCCGACGGCATCTCGATGGGTCACGAGGGCATGCACTTCTCGCTGGTCTCGCGTGAGGTCATCGCCGACTCGGTCGAGACCGTCACGATGGCCGAGCGGTTCGACGGCTCGGTGCTGCTCGCCGGCTGCGACAAGTCGCTGCCGGGCATGCTGATGGCCGCGGCCAGGCTCGACCTTGCAGCCGTGTTCCTCTACGCCGGGACGACGCTGGCCGGTCACGTCGGCGACCGTGACAACATCACGATCATCGACGCGTTCGAGGCGGTCGGTGCCTGCGCCCGCGGCCTGATCACCAGGGAGGAGGTCGACGCGGTCGAGCGGGCGTTCTGCCCCGTCGAGGGTGCCTGCGGCGGCATGTACACCGCCAACACGATGGCCAGCGCCGCCGAGGCTCTCGGCATGTCGCTGCCCGGCAGCGCGTCGCCGCCCGCGCCGGACCGACGCCGCGACGGCTTCGCCCGGCGGTCGGGAGAGGCGGTGGTCGCCCTGATCGACCGCGGCATCACCGCGCGCCAGATCATGACCAAGCCGGCGTTCGAGAACGCCATCAGCGTCGTCATGGCGCTCGGCGGCTCGACCAACGCGGTGCTGCACCTGCTCGCGATCGCGCACGACGCCGGGGTCGACCTCACCCTCGACGACTTCAACCGCGTCGGCGACCGGGTGCCGCATCTGGCCGACATGAAGCCGTTCGGGCGTTACGTCATGGCCGACTTCGACCGCATCGGCGGCGTACCGGTCGTCATGAAGGCGCTGCTCGACGCCGGTCTGCTGCACGGTGACGCGCTCACGGTCACCGGGCGGACCGTCGCGGAGAACCTCGCCGACATCGCCCCGCCCGACCCCGACGGCGCGATCATCCGCGCCCGCGACAAGCCGATGCACAAGACCGGCGGGCTCACGATCCTGCGCGGGTCGCTCGCCCCCGACGGCGCGGTCGTCAAGACCGCGGGATTCGACCGGGCGGTCTTCGAGGGCCCCGCGCGGGTCTTCGACTACGAGCAGGGCGCGATGGACGCGGTCACCGGCGGGTCGCTGCAGGCCGGCGACGTCATCGTCATCCGCAACGAGGGCCCGAAGGGCGGGCCCGGCATGCGCGAGATGCTCGCGGTCACCGGGGCCATCAAGGGTGCCGGGCTCGGCAAGGACGTGCTGCTGCTCACCGACGGTCGCTTCTCCGGCGGTACGACGGGCCTGTGCGTCGGCCACGTCGCCCCCGAGGCCGCGCACGGCGGGCCGATCGCGCTCGTGCAGGACGGCGACCGCATCCGCATCGACATCAGCGAGCGCACCCTCGACCTGCTCGTCGACGAGGCCGAGCTCGAGCGGCGCCGGGCCGACTGGAAGCCGCTGCCGGCGCGCTACGAGACCGGCGTGCTCGCCAAGTACGCCAAGCTCGTCGGCTCGGCCGCCCAAGGCGCGGTCACCGACTGACCGCTCGCGGAGATCGTCAGGCCACACCGCAGCAGCAGTCGGGATAGCCTTGGTTACCGTGGCCAAGACGTACGACGGCATCGACGCGCGGCTGCGTGCGTTCATCGCCGCGCAACACGTGTTCTTCGTCGCGACCGCCCCGAGCGGGGGCGACGGCCACGTCAACGTCTCGCCGAAAGGCACGCCCGGCACGTTCGTGGTGTTCGACGAGCGCAGGGTCGGCTACCTCGACCTGACCGGCAGCGGCGCCGAGACCGCCGCGCACTTGCGCGACAACGGCCGCATCACCGTGATGTTCTGCTCCTTCGACGGGCCGCCCAAGGTGCTGCGGCTGCACGGCACCGGCCGGTTGGTCGTCCCCGACGACGGCGACTGGCCAGGCCTCGCGGCTCGCTTCCCGGACCACCGGGGCGCCCGGGCCATCGTCGTCGTCGACGTGCAGCGGGTCTCCGACTCCTGCGGCTACGGCCTCCCGATCCTGGCCTTCCAGGGAGAGCGGGACCTGCTCGACCAGTGGACCGACCGCAAGGACGACGCGACACTCGTCGACTACCGGTTGCGACACAACACCCACAGCATCGACGGGCTCGACGCGCTCCCCGTCCAGACGCCGCTGCCGACAGCTCACCATGAGACGAGCGTCTCGACCGGCGAGACGCCATCTCGCCTCGGCGGTTGACAAGCCGGCCGTGTATGCGTCAACGTCGAAGGGTGCGAACCCGCATTCTCGTAGTTATGCAGCGCGCCGGCTGACCTCGTCCGCCCGCGCGCTACCCCTCCGTGCTCTGCACGAGGGGTTTTTTGTTGCCCGTATGAACCCTCGAGCAGGAAGCCAGTCATGACCGACCAGATCACCGGAGCCCAGTCGTTGGTGCGTGCCCTCGAGGCAGTCGGCGTCGAGGTCGTCTTCGGCATCCCCGGAGGGGCCATCCTGCCGGCGTACGACCCGCTCTTCGACTCCACGAAGCTGCGGCACGTGCTCGTCCGCCACGAGCAGGGGGCGGGCCACGCGGCCACCGGCTACGCGCAGGCCACCGGCCGGGTGGGCGTGTGCATGGCGACGTCCGGCCCGGGCGCCACCAACCTCGTCACGCCGATCGCCGACGCGTGGATGGACTCCGTGCCGATCGTGGCGATCACGGGCCAGGTGCCCTCGGCAGCGATCGGGTCGGATGCCTTCCAGGAAGCCGACATCTGCGGCAGCACGATGCCGATCACCACCCACAACTGGCTGGTGCAGCGCGCCGACGACATCCCGCGGGTCATCGCCGAGGCGTTCCACGTCGCGTCGACCGGGCGGCCCGGACCGGTGCTCGTCGACATCACCAAGGACGCGCTGACGGCGTCGACGACGTTCCGCTGGCCGGTCGAGATGGACCTGCCCGGCTATCACCCGGTGACCAAGCCGCACGGCAAGCAGGTGCGCGAGGCGGCGCGGCTCATGGTCGAGGCCAAGCGCCCGGTGCTCTACGTCGGTGGGGGCATCCTCAAGGCCCACGCGTCCGACGAGCTGCGCCAGCTCGCCGAGCTGACCGGCATCCCGGTCGTCACGACGCTGATGGCCCGGGGCGCGTTCCCCGACTCGCACCCGCTGCACATGGGCATGCCCGGCATGCACGGCGGCGTGGGCGCGGTGGCCGCGCTCCAGAAGGCCGACCTGCTGGTGGCGCTGGGCTCCCGGTTCGACGATCGGGTCACCGGCAAGCTCGACACGTTCGCGCCCGACGCGGCGATCGTGCACGTCGACATCGACCCGGCCGAGATCTCCAAGAACCGCGTCGCCGACGTGCCGATCGTGGGCGATGCGAAGGAGACGCTGACCGAGCTGATCACGGCTGTGCAGGCCGAGCACGCCAACGGCCACACCGGCGACTACGAGGCGTGGTGGCGCCAGCTCGACGGCTGGCGCAAGACCTACCCGCTCGGCTTCGAGCAGCCGGCCGACGGTCTGCTCGCGCCGCAGTACGCGATCGAACGCATCGGCACGCTCACCGGTCCCGACGCCATCTACGTCGCGGGCGTCGGCCAGCACCAGATGTGGGCCAGCCAGTTCATCCGCTACGAGCACCCCTACACCTGGCTCAACTCCGGCGGCCTCGGCACGATGGGCTACGCCGTCCCGGCCGCGATGGGCGCCAAGCTCGGCATGCCGGACAAGATCGTGTGGTGCATCGACGGCGACGGCTGCTTCCAGATGACCAACCAGGAGCTGGCCACCTGCGTGATGGACAAGATCCCGATCAAGGTGGCGGTCATCAACAACGGCTCGCTCGGCATGGTGCGCCAGTGGCAGACGCTGTTCTACGGCCAGCGCTACTCCAACACCGACCTCAAGCGCGGCGCCCGGCCTGTGCCCGACTTCGTCAAGCTCGCCGACGCCTACGGCTGCGTCGGCCTGCGCTGCGACAACGCCGGTGACGTCGACTCGGTCATCGAGAAGGCGCTGGCCATCAACGACGTGCCGGTGCTCGTCGACTTCGTCGTCTCACCTGACGCGATGGTCTGGCCGATGGTGCCCGCCGGCACCAGCAACAGCGACATCCGCATCGCGCGCGACACCGCGCCGGACTGGGACCGGGAGGACTAACGATGAGCAGGCACACGCTGTCGGTCCTGGTGGAGAACAAGCCCGGTGTGCTCGCCCGGGTGGCGGCGCTGTTCTCCCGCCGCGGGTTCAACATCGAGTCGCTCGCGGTCGGTCCCACCGAGCACCCCGACGTCTCGCGCATGACGATCGTCGTCAACGTCGAGGAGTCGCCGCTCGAGCAGGTGACGAAGCAGCTCAACAAGCTGGTCAACGTCATCAAGATCGTCGAGCTCGAGTCGTCGGCCTCGGTGCAGCGCGAGCTGCTGCTGGTCAAGGTCAAGGCGGACCTGGCGACCCGCTCGCACGTGCTCGAGACCGTGCAGCTGTTCCGCGCCAAGGTCGTCGACGTCGCGCCGGACGCCGTGACGATCGAGGCGACCGGCAGCTCGGACAAGCTCGACGCCTTCCTGCGCGTGCTCGAGACGTTCGGGGTCCGCGAACTGGTGCAGTCGGGCATGGTCGCCGTCGGCCGCGGGCCGCGCTCGATCACCGACCGCACGCTGCGTCCGGTCGACCGGCCGCCGGCCGAGCGCACGGCCTGACCGACAATCATTCGCGAACCCACCCAGTGAAAGGGATCATCGGTGGCTGAGATCTTCTACGACGACGACGCGGACCTCTCGCTCGTCCAGGGCCGCAAGGTCGCCGTGCTCGGCTACGGCAGCCAGGGGCACGCGCACGCGCTCTCGCTCAAGGACTCCGGCGTCGACGTACGCGTCGGCCTGCCGGAGACCTCGAAGAGCCGCGCGCAGGCCGAGAGCGACGGCCTGCCGGTCGCGACACCGGCCGAGGCGTGCGCGCAGGCCGACCTGGTCATGGTGCTCGCTCCCGACACCGTGCAGCGCAGCCTCTACGCCGAGGCGATCGAGCCCAACCTGCAGGACGGCGACGCGCTGTTCTTCGCGCACGGGTTCAACATCCGCTTCGACTACATCAAGCCGCCGGGCGGCGTCGACGTCTGCATGGTCGCGCCCAAGGGACCGGGCCACCTGGTGCGCCGGCAGTTCGTCGAGGGCCGGGGCGTGCCCTGCCTGGTCGCGGTGGAGCAGGACGCCGGCGGGCAGGCACTTCCGCTTGCGCTGTCCTACGCCAAGGGCATCGGGGGCACCCGGGCCGGCGTCATCAAGACGACGTTCACCGAGGAGACCGAGACCGACCTGTTCGGCGAGCAGGCGGTGCTGTGCGGCGGCGCCTCCGCGCTCGTGCAGGCCGGTTTCGAGACGCTGACCGAGGCGGGCTACCAGCCCGAGGTCGCCTACTTCGAGTGCCTGCACGAGCTCAAGCTCATCGTCGACCTGATGTACGAAGGCGGCCTGGCGAAGATGCGCTGGTCGATCTCCGACACCGCGGAGTACGGCGACTACAGCCGCGGCCCGCGGGTGGTCACCCCGCAGACGAAGCAGGAGATGAAGAAGATCCTCGGGGAGATCCAGGACGGCACGTTCGCCCGTGAGTGGATCGCCGAGGACGACGCCGGTCGCCCGCAGTTCAACGCCTGGCGGCAGCAGGGTGCCGAGCACCCGATCGAGGAGGTCGGCGGCCGGCTGCGCTCGCTGATGAGCTGGATCCGTGAGGACTAGGTAGACACAACGGGGTAACAGAGGGTCGTGGCCCTGACCATCGACCCTCGACACCTGCGCCGCTACCGGGACATCGCCCGCCTGCTGGTCAAGTACGGCCGCAGCGACGTGGTCCAGGCGGCCGGGCTCGACGCGGTGCTGCGCGACGAGCAGGCCGCCCCCGGCGAGATGGAGACCGCCGAGCACCTCGCGGCGGACCTGGAGGCGATGGGCCCGACGTTCGTGAAGCTCGGGCAGCTGCTGTCGTCGCGGGTGGACCTCCTGCCCAGCACCTACACCGACGCGCTCAGCCGGCTCCAGGACAGCCTCGAGCCGTTCTCGTTCGACGAGGTCGAGGACGTCGTCACCAGCGAGCTCGGGGTGCGGCTCGCGCGCGCCTACGCCGACTTCGACGAGAAGCCGATGGCGGCGGCCTCGCTGGGGCAGGTGCACCGGGCGGTCCTGCGGAGCGGCGACGAGGTCGTCGTGAAGGTGCAGCGGCCAGGCGTACGCCGCACCGTCGCCGACGACATGGACGTCCTCGGCGAGATCGCGGAGTTCCTCGACGAGCACTCCGCGGCAGCGGCGCGCTTCGCGTTGACCGGCCTGCTGGAGGAGTTCCGGCGCTCGCTGCTCGACGAGCTCGACTACCGGCGCGAGGCCTCCAACCTGGTCCGGCTCGGCGAGATCGTGGCCGACCGGCCGCGGCTCGTCGTACCCCGGCCCTACGACGGGCTGACCACCAGCCGGGTGCTGACGATGGAGCGGATGCGGGGCCACAAGGTCACCGAGCTCAACCCCGTGGTGCTCACCGACATCGACGGGCCGACGCTCGCCGCCGACCTCGTCGCGGGCTACCTCGACCAGATCCTCGTCGCCGGCTTCTTCCACGCCGATCCGCACGCCGGCAACCTGCTGCTGCTCGACGATGCGCGGCTGGCGCTGCTGGACCTGGGGCAGGTGGCCCGCCTCGACGAGCGGATGCGCGGCCGGCTCGTGCGCATGCTGCTCGCCGTCGCCGAGGGCAAGAGCGGCGAGGTCGCGAGCATCGCCGCGGAGATGTGCGAGCGGATGCCGTCGTACGACGACCGGCTCCTGCGCCGGCAGATTGCCGACCTCGTCGATCGCGCCACCCGCGAACAGTCGGAGATGCAGGCCGGATCCGTGGTCCTGCACCTCACCCAGGTCTGCGGCGCCGCGGGCCTGCGACCGCCGCCTGCGCTGGCGATGGTCGGCAAGGCGTTGCTCAGCCTCGACGAGGTCGCCCGCACGCTCGACCCGCACTACCGGCCGGTCGAGGTGCTGCGCGAGCACACGGTCGCGCTCGTGCGCTCCGGGCTGCGGCCGAGCCTCGAAGGCACGTTCTCGGCGATGCTGCAGACGAAGGACCTCGTCGAGCAGCTGCCGGGCCGGGTCAACCGCGTGATGGCTGCCCTCGCCGACGGCGACCTGCGGGTGCGGGTGCAGGCCTTCGACGAGAAGGAGTTCCTCGACGGGCTGCACCGGATGGCCAACCGGGTCGCGACCGGTCTGGTGGTCGCCGCGCTGGTCGTGGGCGCGGCCGTCCTGTCACAGGTGCACTCGACCTCGACGATCCTCGGCTACCCGAGCGTCGCGTTCATCTTCTTCCTCATCGCCGCGGTCGCCGGCCTGGTGCTCGTCGTCTCGATCGTGTGGTCCGACCGCCGGATGCGCGCCCGCTACACCCGCTCGAGGGACCGCTCCTGACCGATCCGGCGGACATCGTGAAAGCTTTCACAAGCGGCCGGTTAGACTCTGCGGTGACACTCCCGCTGCGTCCCGAGGGATCCCCGTGACCGCTCCCACTCGTCCCGTCGTGCTCGTCGCCGAGGAGCTGGCCCCGGCCGCGCTCGCGGTGCTGTCCGGAGACTTCGAGGTGCGCCACTGCGACGGCGCCGACCGCTCGGCGTTGCTGCCGGCGATCGCCGACGTCGACGCGCTGATCGTCCGCAGCGCCACCAAGGTCGACGCCGAGGCGCTCGCCGCGGCCAAGCGCCTGCAGGTGGTGGCCCGCGCCGGCGTCGGTCTCGACAACGTCGACGTCGAGGCGGCCACCGCCCGCGGCGTACTCGTGGTCAACGCACCGACGTCCAACATCGTCTCCGCGGCCGAGCACGCCGTCGCGCTGCTGCTGGCCGCCGCGCGCCACATCCCCGACGCCAACTCCAGCCTGCACTCGGGGGAGTGGAAGCGGTCGAAGTTCACCGGGCTCGAGGTCACCGACAAGACCGTCGGCGTAGTCGGCCTCGGCCGCATCGGCGTGCTGTTCGCGCAGCGCATGAGCGCGTTCGGCACCCGGTTGCTGGCCTACGACCCCTACGTCCCCGCTGCCCGCGCCGCGCAGATCGGCGTCACGCTCGTCACCCTCGACGAGCTGTTGCGGGAGAGCGACTTCGTCTCGGTCCACCTGCCCAAGACGCCGGAGACGCTCGGCCTCATCGGCGAGCGCGAGCTGGCTCTGATGAAGCCGACGGCGATCCTCGTCAACGCTGCGCGCGGCGGCCTCGTCGACGAGCACGCACTCGCGCAGGCGCTCAAGGCCGGGGTGATCGGGGGCGCCGCGATCGACGTCTTCGCCAGCGAGCCGTGCACCGAGTCACCGCTGTTCGAGTTCGACAACGTCGTCGTGACGCCGCACCTCGGCGCCTCGACCGTCGAGGCGCAGGACAAGGCGGGGCTCGCCGTCGCGCGCAGCGTCAAGCTGGCCCTGCAGGGGGAGTTCGTCCCCGACGCGGTCAACGTGCAGGCGGGCGGCAGCGTCGCCACCGACGTGCGGCCCGGACTGCCGCTGATGGAGAAGCTGGGCCGCATCTTCACCGGCCTTGCCGGCCACGTCGCGAGCAGCATCACCGTCGAGGTGCGCGGCGAGATCGCGCGCAACGACGTCAGCGTGCTGCAGCTCGCCGCCCTCAAGGGAGTCTTCGCCGACGTCGTCGAGGAGCAGGTCTCCTACGTCAACGCGCCGTTGCTGGCCAAGGACCGCGGCGTCGAGGTCCAACTGTTCACGACCGAGGAGAGCCCCGACTACCGCAACCTGCTCACCGTCCGGGGGACGCTGCCCGATGGCAAGGAGGTCTCGGTCTCCGGCACGCTGTCGGGCCCGCGCCAGGTCGAGAAGGTCACCGAGGTCAACGGTTTCGACGTCGAGCTGGTCCCGACCCAGCACATGCTCTTCTTCCGCTACGAGGACCGGCCCGGGGTCGTCGGCACCGCCGGCAACGTGCTCGGCAACGCGGGCGTCAACATCGCGAGCATGCAGGTGGCCCGCACGTCGCAGGGCGGCGAGGCGCTGATGGCGCTGACCGTCGACGGCGGGGTCGACCCGGCGACGCTCGAGGAGATCGCCCGCGAGATCGGCGCCGAGCAGGTCCGCGCGGTCGACCTGGTCGACGCGTGATCTTCAGCTCCTACGACCGGGCGCGCCTGTCGGTCGAGCTCGTCGGCGAAGGCCCGACGGTCATCTGCCTGCCCGGTGGCCCCGGGCGCGCGGCCGCCTACCTGGAGGACCTCGGAGGGCTGGGCGCGTCGCGTCGCCTCGCGCTGCTCGACGGCCGCGGCTCGGGTCGCTCGCCCTTCCCCGACGACCCGGCGACGCTCGCCTTCCCGGCGCAGGCCGGCGACGTCGAGGCGCTGCGCGCCGAGCTCGGCGTCGACAAGGTCACCGTCCTCGGGCACTCCGCCGGCACGCTCGTCGCGATGGCCTACGCCGCGGCGCACGCCGACCGGCTGGAGGCGCTGGTGCTCGTCACGCCGACCGGCCGGATGCACGGCGTCGACCACCCCGACGTCGCGGCGATCCGCGCGGCCCGCTCCGGCGAGCCGTGGTACGCCGAGGCGCACGAGGCCGAGCAGCAGATGGCCGACGCCCCGCGGGGCATGCAGGCCGAGCTGGAGAAGGCGCAGCGGCCGTTCTTCTACGGCAGCTGGGACGACCGGGTGCAGGAGCACGCGGCGTCCGCCGACCGGCAGATGTCGCCGCGCGCCACGCTCGGCTTCGCCCCGCCGCCGGGCTTCGACGCGCAGACGATCCTCAGCCCGCTCTCGCAGGTGACCGCGCCGGTCCTCGTCGTCGCCGGCTCGCGCGACGGGCTCACCGGCGTCGAGGCCGCCCACGCCGTCGCGCGCGGCTTCCCCAATGCCGAGACGGCGGTGCTCGAGGGCGCCGGTCACTTCCCCTGGGTCGACGAGCCCGACGCGTTCCGTACGGCGGTGCTCGACTTCCTCGATCGCTGAGCGGGTCAGCCCCGCGCCAGCAGCTCGTCGAGGATCTCGGGCTCGCGGTGGTAGCCGGCCAGGTGCCCGTCGTCCTCGCCGAACAGCCGCAGCTCCGCGTGTGGAAGCCGGTCGACCAGCCTCCGGGCCGCTGACAGCGGCGCGTTCACATCGCCCGGGGCGTGCCACCAGGTGATCGAGGTCTGCACCGCCTCGACGTCGACATCGGCCCAGTCGCGCTCGATGGCCAGCGCCTCGTCGACCCATCCGTCGACGCCCTGGGCGAGCGCCTCCCGGGTGGCGAGGACGATCGATGCCTGCCAACCCGGGTCGGCCATCACCCGCTTGTCCGCCTCAGGAGCGGTGGCCATCAACCCGCTCAACGCCGTGAGCGGATCGGCGCGCATCGGCTCCCGATACGACTCGAGCAGCGCGGTGAGGCCGGCCACGTCACCGCCGCGCACCAGCCGGTAGGACTCCTGGTTGACCGGGATCATCTGGGCGACCTCGTCGTCCTGCAGCGGTGCGGCTCCCACGAGGACCGTCAGCGCCCGCACCCGGTCGGGGTGGCGGGCGGCGAACGCGAGCTCGTGCGGCGCCGCGCCGCTGCCGCCCAGCACGAAGACGCTCTCGACGCCGACCTCGTCGAGGATCGCGGCCAGGTCGTCGGCGTGCTCGGCGAACCCACGACCCGGCAGCCTCGTGGAGGCGCCGAACCCGGGTCGCTCCGTCGTGATCGCCCGCAGGTTCCGCTCCACCCAGGGGCTGCGGTCGGCGCGGATGGTGAAGCGGGAACCCGGCGTGCCCGGCACCCGCAGCAGCGGCGTGCCCGCGGCCGGTCCCCAGTCGGTCCAGGCGACGACCCGACCGTCCGGCCGCGTCAGCCGCCGGTCGCGGACACCGTCGAGCACGCTGGCCTCCATGGCCGAAGCCTGGCATGCGCGTCCGGCCATGCGTTAGTCTGATCGTGATGTTCGCGAGCCTGCTCCTTAGCCGCCGCAGCGGGGTCTGACAGCCGAAGACCGGCCCCTCCGCTGCGGGACTCGCGCGTGCCGGTCGTCCAGGTGTCGAGACCGAGGAGCACATCCATGCCGGGCATGCCCGCCGCACATCGTTACCAGCCGTTCGCACCCATCGACATCCCCGACCGCACCTGGCCGGGCAAGGTCATCACCGCGCCGCCGCTCTGGTGCAGCGTCGACCTCCGGGACGGCAACCAGGCACTGATCGACCCCATGGACGCGCAGCGCAAGCTGCGGATGTTCGACCTGCTCGTGTCCATGGGCTACAAGGAGATCGAGGTCGGGTTCCCGGCCGCGAGCCAGACCGACTTCGACTTCATCCGCATGCTGGTCGAGACCGACCGGGTCCCCGACGACGTCACGGTCCAGGTGCTCACCCAGGCCCGCGAGGAGCTGATCGAGCGCAGCTGCGAGTCGCTGGCCGGCTTCCGCGGCACCGCGCTCATCCACCTCTACAACTCCACCTCGACCCTGCAACGACGGGTGGTCTTCGGCCTCGATCGTGACGGCATCAAGGACATCGCCGTACGCGGGGCGCAGTGGTGCCAGAAGTACGCCGACGAGCTGCTGGGCGGCACCGACGTGCGCTGGCAGTACAGCCCCGAGTCGTTCACCGGGACCGAGCTCGACTACGCGGTCGAGGTCTGCGAAGCGGTGATGGACGTCTGGGAGCCGAGCCCCGAGCGCAAGGTCGTGCTGAACCTGCCGGCCACCGTCGAGATGGCGACGCCCAACGTCTACGCCGACCAGATCGAGTGGTTCGGCCGCAACGTCGCCCGCCGCGACTCCGTCGTACTCAGCCTGCACCCGCACAACGACCGCGGCACCGCGGTCGCGGCCGCCGAGCAGGGCGTCATGGCCGGCGCCGACCGGGTCGAGGGGTGCCTGTTCGGCAACGGCGAGCGCACCGGCAACGTCTGCCTGGTGACGCTGGGGCTCAACCTGTTCAGCCAGGGCATCGACCCGGGCATCGACTTCAGCGACATCGACGAGATCCGCCGAACGGTCGAGCACTGCAACCAGCTGCCCGTGCACCCGCGCCACCCCTACGGCGGCGACCTGGTCTACACGGCGTTCTCCGGCTCCCACCAGGACGCCATCAAGAAGGGCTTCGAAGCCCTCGAGCGCGACGCGGCCGAGGCCGGCGTGCCGGTCGACGAGTTCCGCTGGGAGGTGCCCTACCTGCCCATCGACCCGCACGACGTGGGCCGCAGCTACGAGGCGGTCATCCGGGTCAACTCGCAGTCCGGCAAGGGCGGCGTCGCCTACGTGCTGAAGAACGACTACCACCTCGACGTGCCGCGCCGGATGCAGATCGAGTTCGCGCGGGTCGTGCAGCACCTCGCCGACGACGAGGGCGGCGAGGTAGCGCCGAAGCAGATCTGGGAGCTCTACGAGCAGACCTACCTGGAGCACGGCGCGGTGCGGCTGCTCGGCTACACCGTCGACTCCGGCGACGTCGACCACATCACCGCACGGGTCGAGGTCGACGGCGCGGAGCACGAGATCGCCGGGGCCGGCAACGGTCCGATCGCGGCGTTCGTGCACGCACTCGGCCAGATCGGCATCGACGTGCGGGTGCTCGACTACCACGAGCACGCGACCGGCGCCGGCGAGGAAGCGCAGGCCGCGTCCTACCTCGAGGTCGCCGTCGACGACCGCGTGCTGTGGGGCTGCGCGATGCATCCGAGCATCACCACCGCCTCGCTGGGCGCCCTCGTGAGCGCCGTCAACCGCGCCCGCCGCTAACGCAGGGGCGGCCGGTCCGCGGTGCGCACCACCACCGGCCGGCCGTCGCCCGGCGGCGGATAGGTACCGTTGCCGCCCGTGAGCCGCACCCTCCGACTGGCAGTCATCCCCGGCGACGGCATCGGCACCGAGGTCGTCGCCGAGGGCCTCAAAGTCCTCGACGCGGTCGCGCCCGCCCACGGCCTGACCGTCGAGACGACCGGCTACGACCTCGGCGCCAAGCGCTGGCACGAGACCGGCGAGACGCTGCCCGACTCCGTGCTCGGCGAGCTCTCGACGGCCGACGCGATCCTGCTGGGCGCGGTGGGTGACCCCACCGTCCCGTCGGGCGTGCTCGAGCGCGGCCTGCTGTTGAAGCTGCGGTTCGCCTTCGAGCACGCGGTCAACCTGCGGCCGGTCAAGCTCTACCCGGGTGTCACCAGCCCCGTGACGGCCGGCACGCCCGAGAGCATCGACATGGTCGTCGTACGCGAAGGGACCGAGGGGCCCTACGCCGGCGTCGGCGGCTTCCTGCGCGGCGGCACCTCGCAGGAGATCGCCACCGAGCAGAGCCTCAACACCCGCTTCGGCGTGGAGCGGGTGGTGCGTGACGCGTTCCGCCGCGCCGACGGCCGGCGCAGGAAGCTCACGCTGGTGCACAAGACCAACGTCCTCACCCACGCCGGGTCGCTGTGGTTGCGGACCGTCGACGCGGTGAAGGTCGACTTCCCCGACGTCGACGTCGACTACGTCCACGTCGACGCGGCCTGCCTCTACTTCGTCACCCAGCCCGAGCGCTTCGACGTCGTCGTCACCGACAACCTGTTCGGCGACATCGTCACCGACCTCGGTGCCGCGATCGCCGGTGGCATCGGGCTGGCGGCGAGCGGCAACCTCAACGTCGACGGCACCGCTCCGAGCATGTTCGAGCCGGTGCACGGCAGCGCCCCCGACATCGCCGGGCAGGGCAAGGCCGACCCGACCGCCACCGTGCTCTCCGTCGCACTGCTGCTCGACCACGTCGGCTGCCCGGAGGCTGCGCGCAAGGTCGAGGCCGCCGTCGCCGACGACCTCGCCACGCGCGGCACCGCGCCGCGCAGCACCGCCGAGATCGGCGACGCGCTCGCGGCCCGCGTGGGCTGACTGTCTGGGATACTCGGAGGGCTGACGCCGTCGAAGGAGACCTCCCATGCCGCTCACGCCTACCCGGAAGATCTGGATGGAAGGCGAGCTGGTCGACTGGGACGACGCACGTATTCACGTGCTCAACCCGTCGCTGCACTACGGCTGGGGCGTCTTCGAGGGCATTCGCGCCTACGCCACCGACCGCGGCCCCGCGGTCTTCCGGCTGACCGAGCACATCGAGCGGCTGTTCCGCTCGGCGCACATCTACATGATGGAGCCCCGCTGGTCGGTCGCCGACATCGTCGCGGCCACCAAAGAGACGGTGCGGGTCAACGAGATCGAGTCGTGCTACATCCGGCCGCTGCTCTACCTCGACTACGGCGAGATGGGGCTCAATCCGCTGCCCAGCCGCACGGTCGCCTCGATCGCCTGCTGGCCGTGGGGCGCCTACCTCGGCGACGAGGCGGCCAACAAGGGCGTGCGCGCGGTCGTGAGCAGCTGGCAGCGCATCGGCCACAACACGATCCCGCCCGCGGGCAAGGCGACCGGGCAGTACATCAACTCGTCCCTCGCCAAGGTCGCCGCGCTCAAGGCCGGCTACGACGAGGCGATCATGCTGACCCCCGGCGGCAACATCGCGGAGGGCTCCGGCGAGAACATCTTCTGCGTCTACGGGCGCCGGCTCATCACCCCGCCGCTCGTCGACGGCGTGCTCGCCGGGCTGACCCGCGACGCGGTGATGACGATTGCCCGTGACGAGGGCTACGAGGTCGTCGAGGCGACGCTCACCCGGGCCGACCTCTACCTCGCCGACGAGGCGTTCTTCACCGGCACCGCCGCCGAGATGGTGCCGCTCGTCGAGGTCGACGACCGCGCGGTCGGCTCCGGCAAGCCCGGCCCGGTCACCCGGCACCTGCTCGAGCTCTTCCAGCAGGCCACCGTCGGCAAGCTGGACCGCTACAAGCTGTGGAACGAATTCGTCTCGGAGTAGCAGGTCCCTGGCCTTCCCCTGGCGGCTTCCCTAAACAGCGCCGCGCTGCCTACGATCCTCGGCACGACCCGGGAGGTGGGCCATGCAGGTGCGCGACGGCATGAGCACGGACGTGGTCTCGATCGGTCCCGCGCACACGCTGCGCGAGGCCGCCAAGATCATGTCGGACCGGCGGGTGGGTTCGGCGGTCGTCCTCGACGGTGACACCGACCATCCGGGGATCCTCACCGAGCGCGACATCCTCGCGAGCCTCGCAGCCGGCCAGGACCCCGACGCCGAGAAGGTCGGCGACCATCTCACCGAGGACATCGTCGTCGGCGCGCCCGACTGGAGCGTGCACCAGGCGGCGGAGACGCTGGTACGCCGCAGCTGGCGGCACCTCGTCGTGTGCGAGGGCGACGACGTGGTCGGGATCCTGTCGGTGCGTGACGTCGTCCAGCTCTGGGTCGAGGATCGTTTATCGGGCGGTGTCGCGGCGTCATCCGCGTAGCATGGGCAGGCGTGCGACCCGCCGACGACTTTCACGTTTACGACACCACGCTGCGCGACGGCGCCCAGCGTGAGGGGCTCTCCCTCACGGTCCAGGACAAGCTCGCGATCGCACGGCACCTGGACGAGCTCGGTGTGGGCTTCATCGAGGGCGGCTGGCCGGGCTCCAACCCGAAGGACGCGGAGTTCTTCCGCCGGGCCCGGACCGAGCTGCAGCTGACGACGGCGACGCTCGCGGCGTTCGGCGCGACCCGCAAGGCCGGAGCGGTCGCTGCCGACGACCAGCAGGTCGCCGCGCTGCGCGAGTCGGGTGCCCCCGTGGTGACGATCGTGGCCAAGTCGCACGACCGGCACGTCGAGCGCGCGCTGCGCACCACGCTCGACGAGAACGTCGCGATGATCCGCGACACCGTCGCCCACCTGCGGGCCGAGGGCCAGCGGGTGTTCCTCGACGCCGAGCACTTCTTCGACGGCTACCGCGCCAACCCGCACTACGCGCTCGCGGTCGTCGAGGCCGCGGCCGAGGCCGGGGCCGACGTGGTCGCGCTGTGCGACACCAACGGCGGGATGCTCCCGCACCAGCTGGCCGACATCGTCCACGAGGTCGTGGCCCGCGGCCTCCGCGTGGGCATCCACGCGCACGACGATGCCTCCTGCGCGGTCGCCAACAGCCTGGCGGCGGTGCAGGCCGGGGCCAGCCACGTGCAGGGGACGGCCAACGGCTACGGCGAGCGGTGCGGCAACGCCAACCTGTTCAGCGTGGTCGCCGGGCTCGAGCTCAAGCTCGGCCGGCCGGTCCTGCCCGAGGGCCGGCTGCGCGAGCTCGTGCGCGTCAGCCACGTCATCGCCGAGGTCGCCAACATCGCACCCGACCCGCACCAGCCCTACGTGGGGCAGAGCGCGTTCGCGCACAAGGCGGGGCTGCACGCATCGGCGGTCAAGGTCGACCCGGACCTCTACCAGCACGTCGACCCGTCGACGGTCGGCAACGACATGCGGATGCTCGTTTCCGAGCTCGCCGGTCGGGCGAGTGTCGAGATGCGCGGCAAGGCGCTCGGCCTCGACCCCGACCGCGAGACGGTGGGCCGGGTGATCCAGCGGGTCAAGGATCTGGAGTCGATCGGCTTCACGTTCGAGGCCGCCGACGCGTCGTTCGAGCTGCTGCTGCGCGAGGAGATCGACGGGTCGCGCCGCCGCTACTTCGAGCTGGAGTCGTGGCGGGTCATCGTCGAGCGGCGCGACGGCCACGTCGTCAGCGAGGCGACGGTGAAGCTGCACGCCAAGGGTGAGCGCATCGTGGCGACGGGAGAGGGCAACGGTCCGGTCAACGCGCTCGACCGGGCGCTGCGCTCGGCGCTCGAGCAGCTCTACCCCGGGCTCGCGTCACTCGAGCTGGTCGACTACAAGGTGCGCATCCTCGAGGGCGCGCACGGCACCGGCGCGGTGACCCGCGTGCTGGTCGAGACCGGCGACGGGCGCGCCGAGTGGGACACTGTCGGGGTGCACGAGAACGTCATCGAGGCCTCGTGGCAGGCGCTCGAGGACGCCTACACCTACGGCCTGCTGCAGCAGGAGGACGGGCAGCAGCCCGCGGCCGCGTCATGACGGCGCCGGCCGTGCCGCCCGTGCACGCCGGAGTGGTCGGCGGGCACGGCGACGTGGTCGCGCTGCTGGTGGTCCTGCTGATCCTCGCCTGCACGCTGCTGGCCGTCGTGCTGCCGGGCAGCGTGCGGATCCTGCAGCTGCGGCGCACCGCGCGCCGGCACCGCCGCGGCTAGTCGGTGATCTCCTCCCACCACTGGCACCACCAGTCGGCGCCGACGAGGATGCGCAGCTTCGGGTGCCAGCAGTAGGAGATGTCGTCGTCGGAGTCGAGGTAGTAGAGGCAGTTGCCGCACTTCTCGTCACCGTAGGGCTTGCCGCGCAGCACCGAGTCCTCGCGCAGGTGCATCAGCTCGCGGTTCTTCTGCTCGTCGACCTCGTTGGGTTCGGGGGTCGACAGACCGGTGCTCTCGCTCACCGCGGGCTCCTCACCTCGTGGGCCAGATATGAGAATGATTATCACAACGGGCCCCGGCGGCCCCTCGGCCCGGCCCCTACCCGTGGCCGCTTCGCTGGATAACCTCGGCGTCGTGCGCATCGCGAGGTTCAGCCCACCCGGAAGCGCTGAGCAGACGCCGGCTTTCGGGATCGTCGAGGGAAGCCCGGGGGAGGAGACCGTCGCCGAGATCGACGGCCATCCGTTCGCGGCGTTCACCTTCACGGGCGAGCGGCACGCTCTCGCCGACGTACGGCTGCTGGCGCCGGTGCTGCCGAGCAAGGTCGTCGCGATCGGCAAGAACTACGCGGCGCACGCGGCCGAGATGGGCTCCGACCTGCCCCCCAACCCCACCATCTTCCTGAAGCCGTCGACCGCGGTGATCGGTCCCGGCGACCCGATCGCCTACCCCCCGTCGTCGACCCGGGTCGACTACGAGGGTGAGCTCGCGATCGTCGTCGGCCGGCTCTGCCGCGACGTGCCGGAGGGGCGGGCGGCCGACGTGATCCTCGGCTACACCTGCGCCAACGACGTGACCGCGCGCGACCAGCAGGCCGCCGACGGGCAGTGGTCGCGGGCCAAGGGCTACGACACGTTCTGCCCGCTGGGACCGTGGATCGAGACCGACCTCGACCCCTCCGACGTCGAGCTCGTCACGCGGCTGCAGGGCGAGGTGAAGCAGCAGTCCCGCACCTCGCTGCTCGTGCACCCGGTGCCGAAGCTCGTCGCCTACATCACCGCCGTGATGACGCTGCTGCCGGGCGACGTGATCCTCACCGGCACGCCGGCCGGCATCGGGCCGATGGAGGTGGGCGACGAGGTCTCGGTCACGGTCGAGGGCATCGGCACGCTGGCCAACCGCGTGGTGGCCCGTGCCTGAAACCGTGCGGGTGCGCGTCGCACCGTCGCCCACGGGTGACCCGCACGTCGGCACGGCGTACATGTCGCTGTTCAACCTGGCCTTCTCCCGCCAGCAGGGCGGGGTGTTCGTGCTGCGCATCGAGGACACCGACCGGGCGCGGTACGTCGCCGACAGCGAGCGGCAGATCTTCGAGACCTTGCACTGGCTGGGACTGGACTGGGACGAGGGCCCCGACATCGGCGGCCCTTACGCGCCGTACCGTCAGTCGGAGCGGTTGCAGACCTACGCCGGCCCGGCCCGGCAGCTGCTCGACGACTGCCGTGCCTACCACTGCTGGTGCACGCCCGAGCGGCTCGCGCAGATGCGCAAGGAGCAGCAGCAGGCGAAGCGACCGACCGGCTACGACCGGCTGTGCTACGGCAAGAGCCGCGAGGAGCGGGCCGCGCTGCCGGGCTTCTCCGCCGCGCCGGTGCTGCGGATGCTGGTCCCCGACGACCCGCCGCTGTCGTTCCCCGACCTGATCCGTGGCGAGGTGCACGCCCCGCACCCCGACGACCAGGTGATCGTCAAGGCCGACGGCTTCCCCACCTACCACCTCGCCAACGTCGTCGACGACCACGAGATGGGCATCACGCACGTCGTGCGCGGCGAGGAGTGGATCTCCTCGACGCCCAAGCACCTCCTGCTCTACGACTGGCTCGGCTGGCAGCGGCCGCTCTTCGCGCACATGCCGTTGCTGCGCAACACGGACAAGTCGAAGATCAGCAAGAGGACCAACCCGGCCGCGCGGCTCACGTGGTTCCGCGAGCGGGGCTACCTTCCCGAGGCGCTGCGCAACTTCCTCGCCCTCATGGGTTACGCCCTGCCGGACGGCCGCGAGATCTTTACCTTCGACGAGATGGTCGACACCTTCGACTGGTCGCGGGTCAATCCGGTCGGGCCGGTGTTCGACCTCGACAAGCTGCAGTGGCTCAACGGCCACTACATCCGCGACCTGCCCGTCGAGGACCTGGCGACGCGGATGGTGCCCTACCTGCAGGCGGCCGGGCTCGTCGGCGAGCCGATCGCCGACGCCGAGCTGCAGCTGCTGTACGCCGCAACCCCGCTCGTGCAGGAGCGCATCGGCGTCCTGTCGGAGGCGCCCGACATGCTCGGATTCCTGTTCACCGAGGGCGTCGAGATCGACCCGCAGGCCGCGGAGAAGGCGCGCACCGACGCGCCCGTGCTGCCGGCCGCCATCGAGGCGCTGGAGCCGTTGCCGGCGTGGGCAACGGCCGATATCCAGGCCGCCTTGCGCGCCGCCCTCGTCGACAGGCTCGGGCTCAAGCCGCGGCAGGCTTTCGGGCCGGTGCGGGTCGCGGTCACCGGCCGCAGCGTGTCGCCGCCGCTGTTCGAGTCGATGGAGCTGCTCGGGCGCGAGCGGTCGCTCGCTCGCCTGCGTGCGGCGCTCTGACGCCGTTTTGGGCGGTCGCCCGCCCGGCGGGTATCATCGACGGCGAGCCTGCGGCAGCAGGCTCGATTGGGGTATGGGGTAATTGGCAGCCCGGCGGATTCTGGCTCCGCTAGTCTAGGTTCGAGTCCTGGTACCCCAGCGGGAGTCGGCATTTTCAGGCCGGCTTTGCTCCAAGCCCCCGTCGTCTAGAGGCCTAGGACGCCGCCCTCTCAAGGCGGTAACGGCGGTTCGAATCCGCTCGGGGGTACACAGGGACTTCCCCTTCGTCGATCTCGGCGGATGCCGATCATGACGGCGGAGGTCGCCACCCGGTGACGCGCCTCCGCGCGCCGCGCCGCTGGTCTGCTTGAACAGCGGCGGCCGGCGGCACAATGTCGGTGGTCGTGAGAACGGAGGACTCCCGTTGCGCCCGGACGAACTGCTGCTCGGTGACGAGCCGGAGGCAGTCCGTGCCGCGCGGGAGTTCGTCGCCGAAGCGCTCGCGGGCAGCGATCCGGACCTCATCGTCGATGCCCAGCTGCTCGCCACCGAGCTGGTGACCAACGCGTCCCTGCACGGCGAGCCGCCGATCCTCGTGCGTGCCGTCCGCCTCGACGACCGGGTGCGCCTGGAGGTGGAGGACACCGGTCGCGAGCTGCCGTTGCGGGCCCGCGACAGCGTGGATGCGATGACCGGTCGCGGCCTCACGCTGGTCAGCGCCATGGCGAGCTCCTGGGGTGTGGATCCGGGGACCCGTGGCGGCAAGGTCGTCTGGGCCGAGCTCGGACCCGGGCGCCCGCTCGGGGTCATGCCGCCAGACATCGACATCGCGGCGTTCCTCGCGGCCTGGCCCAACGACCTCGAGCACGAAGCCCGCTTCCGGGTGCGCATCGGCGCCGTTCCCACCGAGCTGCTCCTGGCCGCCAAGGCCCACATCGACAACGTCGTTCGTGAGCTGACGCTCGTGCGCGCGGAGGAGGCTTCGAAGGGACGCGCGGTGCCCGCGCCACTGGCCGCGCTCATCGACACGGTCACCGAGGACTTCGCCGAGGCTCGTGCAGAGATCAAGCGGCAGGCGCTCGCCGCGGCCGAGCGCGGTGACCTGTTCACCGACCTGGTGCTGGAGCTGCCCCTGTCGGCGGCCGACGCGGGGGAGCGTTACCTGCTGGCGCTCGACGACGCCGACCGGCACGCACGGGCCGCCCGGCTGCTGACCCTCGCGCCGCCGCAGTCGCACCGCGCCTTCCGGCAGTGGTACGTCCGGGCGATCGTCGACCAGCTCCGCGCGGCGAGCCGGGGAGAGCTGGCCGACAGCCCGCCGCCCTACGCTCAGGTCCTCGCCAACCACGTCGACCAGCTGGCCGCGCTGGAGGAGAGCCACGAGCGGCTCCAGCTGCTGCAACGGGTCATGTCGCGCCTGACCGACGCCACTTCGGTCGAGGAGATCGCGTCGATCGTCGTGCGCAATGCCGGTGCCTACACCGGGGTCGAGAGCGCGCGGGTCTTCGTGCTCACCGCCGGCCGGACTCTGCGGTCCATCGCCTGGCACGGCCGCGGGCAGGACGACGACCCGTTCGACGAGTTCTCGCTCGACGCCGACCTGCCCGGAGCGGTGGTCGCGCGCACCGGGGAGCCGCTGTTCCTGCGGTCACTGGCGCATATCTACGGCCGCTTCCCGGAGATGGAGGGCTACTACCCCGGCGAACGCAGCCTGCACGTCGTGCCGCTGACCGTTGGCACCCGGCGACTCGGCCTGCTCGCGATGACCTTCCTGAGCGGTGCGGTCGACGACGAGGCCCAGATGTCGTTCGTGGGTGCCATTGCCAGCACTCTGGCCTCCGCAATCGACCGGGCACAGGCCACGGCGCGGGCCGAGGCCGAACGCGCCCGCGAGCTCCACCTGCTCACCGCGCAGCTCGACGTGCTCACCGGCATCGTGGCCAGCGTGCCGATCCACCAGGCGCTGGAGTCACTCATCCGCGCGGTCGAGGCGGTGTCCGTCGACGGGATGCTCGGCTCCGTGCTGCTGCTCGACCGCGACGGCGTACACCTCCGGCACGGTGCCGCGCCGAGCCTGCCCGACGCCTACAACGACGCGATCGACGGTCTGGCGATCGGACCGGCGACGGGTTCCTGCGGCACGGCGGCCTACCGCCGCGAGCAGGTCATCGTCCAGGACGTGCTCACCGACCCCCTGTGGGCCGACTTTCGCGACGTGGCGGCGCTCGCCGGCGTGCGTGCCTGCTGGTCCACGCCGATCCTCGGCCGCGACGGCACCGTCCTCGGCACGTTCGCGATGTACTACCCGCAGCCGCGGGTGCCCAGCGCGGCCGACCTCGCCCTCATCGACGTGCTCGTCCGCACGGTCGCAATCGCTCTCGAACGCAACCGCAGCGACGAGGACCGTGAAGCCGCGCTGGCCGCGGAGAGCGCAGCCGCCCTGACCCTGCAGCACAGCCTGCTCCCCGCCGTTCCGCCCCGGCTCGGCCCCGTCATGCTGGAGGCGCGCTACCGCACCGGTGACCCGGGCGTCGAAGTCGGTGGCGACTGGTTCGACGCGATCGCGGTCGACGACGCCACCGTGCTCGTCGTCGGCGACGTGCAGGGCCACGACCTGCAGGCGGCTTCGTTGATGGGCCAGCTGCGCACGGTGGCTCGCGCCGGCGCCGGTGAGGGTCAGTCGCCCGGCGAGATCTTGGCCGGCATGAACCACTACCTGCGGCGGGTCGACACCGAGCTCATCGCCACCGCCGTCGTGGTGCGGCTCGACCGGGACGGTACGACGGCGACGGTGGCCACCGCCGGCCACCTGGCACCGTTGCTGCTCGCGCCGTCCGCCGACGGGTGGGTCGTCGGTGACGTCGACGTCGCGGTCGGCCCGCCGCTCGCGATCGACTACCGGTGGGGCGAGACCACGACCGTGATGCCCCGCGGTTCGGTGCTGCTTCTCTACACCGACGGCCTGGTCGAGACCCGGTCGTGGCCGCTCGACCACGGGTTGGGGTTGCTGCGCCGGGCCATGGCGGCCCTGCCTCCCGATGCCGACCTGACCGCCGTCCTCGACGCCGCGCTCGAGCTCGTGCCGACCGGGTCGCGTGGTGACGACGTCGCCGTGCTGGCCGCCTCGGTGACGGCCGACGCGCCGGCACGTCGGCCGCCGGTCAGCGGCTGACCGGCACCGTGCCGGCGGCGCAGGCTTCGGCGAGCCCGGCCGGCAGTGGCGCTGCGCCGACGGTGGCGAGGGCGAAGCCGGCTGCCAGCCGGTGCCAGTCGCGCGCCCGGCGCAGCATCGCGTGGCCGGTGCCGTGCAGCTCGATGCAGCAGACACGGGCGGCCACCTGCTGCGCCTGCACCGCGAACCGGTAGGACAGCCGCGGGCTCGTCGTACGGTCGCGGTCGCCGTGCAGGATCAGCACGTCGCGGCCGGCGAGCGCCCCGACCGGTTCGTCCCGGGGCAGCCACGGTGCCAGCGCGACGACACCGCGTACGTCGGGGTCGTCGGCCACCCGCATCACGGTGCGCCCGCCCATCGAGTGCCCGACGAGCACCGTGGGCATCGCGCGTCCGACCAGCCGCCTCGCCTCGTCGAGCGCCCACCGGGCGTCGGCGACCGGGTGCTCGTGGGGCGCGTTCCAGCCGACGTAGCGGTAGCCGACGAGCCCCACGGCCAGGCCGCCGGCCGCGCCCTCGCGCCGCAGCCGGTCGACGAAGGGCCGCATGCGCACGGCGGCCGGGCTCCAGGGACGGGCGGTCAGCAGGCTGTTCTCGGCGCCGCCGGGCAGCACGAGCGCCAGGGCCCGCACGTCGCCTTCGGGCCGGTGCAGCCGTAGCCCGGGCTGCCGTTCGGGACTCAGGGAACCGACGACGGCCCCCCCTGCGACGGTTCGCCGCGCGGATGGTTCGTCGTCAGCCGTCCGAGGGTTCACCGCCGCACCGCCGCACGCGACAGTGCATCGGCGGCCCGCATCACTGCGGCGGAGTGGCGACGCCCGGGGGAGCGGCCGAGCCGGTCGATCGGGCCGGATACCGAGACGGCGGCGACGACGCGACCGCTTCCGTCGCGGACCGGCGCGGACACCGAGGCGACGCCGGGCTCCCGCTCCGCCACGCTCGCCGCCCAGCCACGGCGGCGCACGTGCGCCAGCGTGGCGATCGAGAACGCGGCTTTGGCCAGCAGCGGCTGCGCCTCGGCGGTCGGCTCCCAGGCGAGCAGCACCTGGGCCGCGGACCCTGCCGTCAACGGCATCGCGAGCCCGACCGGCACCGTGTCGCGCAGGCCGCTCGCGCGCTCGGCCGCGACGACGCAGCGGCGGATGTCGCCCTCCCGCCGGTAGAGCTGGGCGCTCTCGCCGGTCGCGTCGCGCAGGCGCGAGAGCACCTCGGAGGCCGCGGCGAGCAAGGGGTCGTCGTTGGTCGCGGAGGCGGCGAGCTCGGTCAGCCGCGGGCCGAGCGTGAAGCGGCCGAGCTGGTCGCGCACCACCAGGCGGTGGTGCTCGAGGGCGACGGCCAGCCGGTAGGCCGTGGGCCGGGACAACCCGCTCGCCTCCACGAGGGACGTCAGCGTCTTGGCGCCGTCTTCGAGACAGTCGAGCACCACTATCGCTTTGTCGAGCACGCCGACTCCGCTATGGTTGTCCATGGATTGATATTGCCGTTTCGAAATATGAAATGGCAAGCCGGCGCGAGGAGGTGGCCGATGGGCCGCACGATGGTCGAGAAGGTGTGGGACGCGCACGCGGTGCGTCGGGCCGAGGGGGAGCCCGACCTCCTCTACATCGACCTGCACCTGATCCACGAGGTGACCAGCCCGCAGGCGTTCGACGGCTTGCGGCTCGCCGGTCGCGGCGTACGCCGTCCCGACCTCACCATCGCGACCGAGGACCACAACGTGCCGACGACCGACCTCGGCCTGCCGATCGCCGACCCGGTCAGCCGCACCCAGGTCGAGACCCTGCGGCGCAACTGCGCGCAGTTCGGGATCCGGCTGCACCCGATGGGGGATCGCGGCCAGGGCATCGTGCACGTCATCGGCCCGCAGCTCGGCCTCACCCAGCCCGGCATGACCGTCGTCTGCGGCGACAGCCACACCTCGACGCACGGCGCCTTCGGCGCGCTGGCCTTCGGCATCGGCACCAGCGAGGTCGAGCACGTGCTCGCCACGCAGACGCTGCCGCTCGCCCGGCCGAAGACCATGGCGGTCGAGGTCGACGGCGACCTGCCCGCCGGGGTCAGCGCCAAGGACCTGATCCTCGCGATCATCACGCAGATCGGCACCAGCGGCGGCCAGGGGCACGTCCTGGAGTACCGCGGCGCGGCGGTCCGCTCGCTGTCGATGGAAGGCCGCATGACGGTCTGCAACATGTCGATCGAGGCCGGCGCGCGCGCCGGCCTGGTCGCGCCCGACGAGACGACGCTCGCCTACCTGCAAGGCCGGCCGCACGCCCCGCAGGGCGCCGACTGGGACGAGGCCGCCGCGCACTGGCGCTCGCTCGTGACCGACGACGACGCGGAGTTCGACCGGGTGGTCCGGGTCGACGCGACCGCGCTCACCCCCTGGGTGACCTGGGGGACCAACCCGGGGCAGGGCGCGCCGTTGAGCGCCGCCGTCCCCGATCCCGAGCGGATCACCGACCCGGTCCAGCGGGCGGCGACCGAGGCGGCCCTGACCTACATGGGGCTGCAGGCAGGTACCCCGTTGCGCGAGGTGGCGGTTGACACCGTGTTCATCGGGTCCTGCACCAACAGCCGCATGGAGGACCTGCGCGCGGCAGCCGACGTGCTGCGCGGCCGCAAGGTCGCGGGCGGCGTCCGGGTCCTCGTCGTCCCCGGTTCGGTGCTGGTCAAGGAGCAGGCCGAGCAGGAGGGCCTGGACGAGGTGTTCGTCGCCGCCGGCGCGGAGTGGCGCGGTGCCGGGTGCTCGATGTGCCTGGCGATGAACCCCGACCGGCTGGCGCCGGGGGAGCGGGCCGCCTCGACGTCCAACCGCAACTTCGAGGGCCGGCAGGGCAAGGGCGGCCGCACCCACCTGGTGTCGCCGCAGGTGGCCGCGGCCACCGCCGTTACCGGCCGGCTGACCGCCCCGGCGGACCTGTAGGGAGAGACCGATGGAGAAGTTCGTCACCCACACCGGGCGGGCCGTGCCGCTGCGGCGCAGCAACGTCGACACCGACCAGATCATCCCGGCGGAGTACCTCAAGCGGGTCACCCGCACCGGCTTCGCCGACGGCCTGTTCGCCGCCTGGCGCGCGCAGGGCGACTTCGTGCTCGACGACCCGGCCTACGCCGGGGCCTCGATCCTGCTCGCCGGGCCCGACTTCGGCACCGGCTCGTCGCGCGAGCACGCCGTCTGGGCCCTGCAGGACGGCGGGTTCCGCACCGTCGTGTCCGCACGCTTCGCCGACATCTTCCGGGGCAACGCGCTGAAGGGCGGCCTGCTGCCGGTGCAGCTGCCGGCGGAGACGGTCGAGACGCTGATGGCTCTCGTCGAGGCCGGTCCGGCGACCGAGGTGACCGTCGATCTCGAGGCCCGTGAGGTCCGAGCCGGCGACCTGCGAGCGTCGTTCGACATCGACGACTACACCCGCTGGCGGCTCATGGAAGGCCTCGACGACGTCGGACTCACACTCCGGCACGAGGACGCCATCAGGGCCTTCGAACAGGCCCGACCGGGCTGGCTGCCCACGACCTTGCCTGCTTGAAACCCCTGCTGCGTAAGGAAAATTCGGCTGTCGGGCGGTCCGTCTGCCAGGTTCTTGACGACTCCGGAGCCCGAACCGGTGGCTCGAAACCTGTTGCGACACAAGAAAAATTTGGTGCTGTGGTCGTTGTGTCGCGCCGGTAGCGGCCATACCTTGCGCTCAACGTCGAGCAAGGGGCTCGGCAAACCAGGCGGAGGGGAAGCCGTGAACAAAGCCGAGCTGATCGACGCAGTCACCAGGCATCTGGGCGCTGACAAGCGGACTGCGACCCATGCCGTGGAGGCGGTGGTCGACACCATCACCCGCACGGTCGCTGCGGGAGAGAAGGTCGCCATCACCGGCTTCGGCGTCTTCGAGAAGATCGAGCGGGGCGCCCGCACCGCTCGCAACCCGGCCACCGGTGCCACGGTCCGGGTGAAGAAGACGTCGGTGCCGAAGTTCCGCCCCGGCAGCAACTTCAAGGACGTCGTCTCCGGCGCCAAGAAGATGGCGAAGGCCGCCGATGCGGCGACCAAGGCGGCCGCCAAGTCCGCGGGCAAGACCGCGGCCAAGACCGCCCGCACCGCGGCGGCCGGGCCGGGCAAGGCGGCGAGCGCCGCGAGCAAGGCGGCGTCGAAGTCGACGGCCAAGAAGGGCGCGGCGAAGAAGAGCACCGCGAAGACCAGCGCGGCCAAGAAGACGACCGCGCGCAAGACCGCGACGAAGAGCACCGCGAAGAAGGCGCCCGCCAAGAAGGGCGCGGCGAAGAAGACCGCTCGTCGCTGACACACCCTGAGCAACAGGGGCCGGGCTCAACGAAGCGCCCGGCCCTTGTTGGCTTTCCGGGCCGGTCAGCTCCCGGAGAGCAAGGCCGAGGTGTGCGGGCCGAAGCCGAGCCGGCGCGTCGCCTCGAGGTCCTCCGCCGTGTCGACATCGCGGCGCAGGCGCTCCAGCGGCGACTCCAGCGCGACCGCGCCGGCGGCCGTGTGCGCGGCCAACGACTCCGCGCCGAAGGCAGGGGCGAGCGGCACTCCCGGCAGCGCGGTCAGCAGCACCGTCCCGGTGCCCGCGTGGTCGGCGACCACGCTCACGTCGTACGCCGCCGCCTGGTCCAACGCTTCCGCCAGGTCCGCCGCCTGCAGAGCCGGCAGGTCGGACGACAGCAGTGCGACGCCGCAGTCCGGTCGGGCGGCCGTTGCGACTCCTACCCCGTGCGCGAGCGCCGGGTTGAGGCCCGCGTCGGGCTCGTCCGCGACGACCTCCGCGCCCAGCGCCGCCAGACGCGGGCTGGCGACCGGGTCGTCGCAGACCGCGACGACCGTGCTGACGGCCGGGCACGCGAGCGCCGCCTGCACGGTGTCGAGCGCCATCGCGAGCGCCAGGTCCTCGCGCCGCACCGTCCCCGGCGGCCGCAGGCGCGTCTTCGCGGCCGGCAGCCGCTTGACGGGCACGACGACCGACCAGCAGATCCGGTGCGCCGTCACCCGGTGATTGTGGCAAGTCCGCGGGCGGGGCAGACTTCAGCCGACGTCAGCGGCCGCCGGGTGCCGCGGCGGAGGAGGGCGGAGTGGGTCGCGGCAAGGAGCGTCCGGGGTTCTGGTTCGGCCTTGCCGTGGTCGTGCTCAAGCCGTTGCTCATGACGTTCACCCGCCGGGACTGGCGCGGCCGCGAGCACATCCCGGCGGCCGGCGCGGCGATCATCGCGGCCAACCACATCTCGCACATCGACCCGCTGACGTTCGCGCATTTCGTCTACGACAACGGGCGCGTCCCGCGTTTCCTGGTGAAGCAGGAGCTGTTCGGCGTGCCGTTCGTCGGGCGGCTGCTCCGCGGTGCGGGCCAGGTGCCGGTCCAGCGGCGCACCCGCGACGCCGCGCAGGCCGTGCAGGCGGGTGTCGACGCGCTGGCCGCCGGCAAGTGCGTGGCCATCTATCCCGAGGGCACGATCAGCCGAGACCCGCAGCTGTGGCCGATGCTGCCCCGCACCGGGGTGGCCCGGCTCGCCCTCACCGCGGGCGTGCCGGTGATCCCCGTCGGCCAGTGGGGCGCTCAGCAGGTGCTGTGGCCCTACACGAAGAGGCCGCACCTGATCCCGCCGCGGACGGTGCACTACGCGGCAGGGCCGCCCGTCGACCTGTCGGCCTACGCCGGCAAGGAGCTGACCGTCGAGGTCCTGCGCGCGGCGACCGACGACATCATGCGGGCCGTGCGGGCACAGGTTGCGCAGCTGCGGGGCGAGACCGCACCCGAGGAGTTCTTCGACCCGCGCGGTGCCGACGACCACGGCGAGCGGCGATCTGCGTGAACGCACCGGTGCGTGCAGCGGTGCTCGGGGCCGGCTCGTGGGGCACGGCCTTCAGCACCGTGCTCTGCGACGCGGGCACCGACGTGCGCCTTTGGGCCCGGCGCTCCGCGCTGGCCGCGCAGATCAACGAGTTCCACGAGAACCCCGACTACCTGCCGGGCGTGCCGCTGCCCGACCCTCTCTACGCGACCTCCGACCCTGCGGAGGCGCTCGACGGAGCCGACTTCGTCGTCATCGCCGTACCGTCGCAGACCTGCCGCGAGAACCTCGCCCACTGGCGGTCGCTGCTGCCTGACGACGCCGTGCTGGTGAGCCTCATGAAGGGCATCGAGCTCGGCACCAGCAAACGGATGAGCGAGGTCATCCGCGAGGTCGCCGGCGTGCCCGAGGACAGGGTGGCCGTCGTCAGCGGCCCCAACCTCGCGAAGGAGATCGTGCACCGGCAGCCGACCGCGACCGTCGTCGCGTGCACCGACGGGGCTGTCGCCCGGCGGCTGCAGCAGGCCTGCAACGCGCGCTACTTCCGGCCCTACACCAACACCGACGTCGTGGGCTGCGAGCTCGGCGGCGCGGTCAAGAACGTCATCGCACTGGCGGTCGGCATGGCTGCCGGCATGGGCTTCGGCGACAACACCCGGGCGGCGCTCATCACGCGGGGGCTGGCCGAGACGTCCCGGCTGGCCGAGGCGCTCGGTGCCGACCCGATGACGATGGCGGGGCTGGCCGGGCTCGGCGACCTCGTCGCCACCTGCTCCAGCCCGCTGTCGCGCAACCGGACGTTCGGGGAGAACCTCGGTCGCGGCATGACGGTCGAGCAGGTCGTCCAGGTGACCAACCAGACGGCCGAGGGTGTGAAGTCGTGCCGCTCGATCCTCGACCTCGCACGGGCGCACGGCGTCGACATGCCGATCACCGAGTCGGTCGTGTCGGTCGTGCACGAGTGCAAGACGCCCGAGGACATGTTGCGTGCCCTGCTGTCCCGCGACCCGCGCCCCGAGCGGAGATCGCGCTGAGCGACGACGGCGCCGACCCCGAGGGCTACGGCGAGCAGACCCGCGCGGTGCACCTGCCGCTGCCCGAGCCGCTCGAGCAGCGCCCGCTCGGTCTTCCGGTGCACCGCACCTCCACGTTCGCGTTCGCGACGGCTCAGGACTACGCGGACGTGCTCGGCTTCCGCAAACCCGGCTACTCCTACAGCCGCATCGAGAACCCCACGGTGGTCGCCTTCGCGCGCGCCGTCGCGGCGCTGGAGGGGCACGGCGTCGACGGCCCCGTCGCCGCCGACGCGTTCGCCTCCGGCATGGCGGCGATCGCGACCGTGCTGCTCACCCTCTGCCGGGCGGGCGCCAACGTGGTGGCGCCGCGCGCACTGTACGGCGGGACCTACGGCGTGCTCACCGCGGATCTCGCCCGCTTCGGGGTCGAGACCCGGCTGGTCGACGGCGGCGACCTGAGTGCGGTCCGCGCCGCGGTCGATGCCGACACGGCCGTGCTCTGGGCGGAGACGCTGGCCAACCCGACGATGGCCGTCGCGGACCTGCCGGCCCTCGCCGGGGTCGCCCGCGAGTCGGGCGTGCCGCTCGTCGTCGACTCGACGTTCGCCTCGCCCGCCGTCTGCCGGCCGCTCGAGCACGGCGTCGACCTCGTCGTGCACTCGGCGACGAAGTACATCAGCGGCCACAGCGACGTGACCGGAGGCGTCGTGGTCGGCCGGCCCGAGCTCGTCGAACGCGTGCGCGGCGCCCGCATCAACCTCGGCGGGTCGCTCTCGCCCGACGACGCCTTCCTGCTCCACCGCGGGCTGGCCACGCTTCCGCTGCGTGTCGAGCGCCAGTGCGCCAGTGCGCTCGCCTACGCCCAGGCTCTCAGCCGGCACCCGCGGGTCGCCCGGGTCGACTACCCAGGCCTGCCGGGCCACCGCGACCACGACCTGGCCCGGCGGCTGTTCGACTCCGGCCCTGCCGGCACCCGTTACGGCGCCGTGGTCACGGTCACCCCTGCAGGCGGCCGCCCGGCCGGGCTCCAGTTCTGCGACCGGCTGCGGCTGGCGACGATCGCCACCAGCCTCGGCGGCCACCACACGGTCGTCAGCCACGCCGCCTCGACGACGCACCGCCAGTTCGACGACGCGGCCCTGGCCGCCGCCGGCATCGACCCCGGCGCGGTCCGCGTGTCGATCGGGCTCGAGGACGTCGGCGATCTCATCGCCGACGCCGTCCACGCGCTCGACGGCCTCGACTGAGCCCGGTCGGGCGACACACCAGATCCGGAATCTCCCCGGTTCGAGTCACAACTTTCACTACAGTCACGGCGAGGTGTGGCCGAGATGCGCGGGGGAGGCGCGCGTCGGACGTAGCGAGAGGAGCGGCAGCGTGCAGGTGCGGGCGGCATTTCGGGCGGCGGCGCTGGCCGTCGCCCTGACCACGCTCGCGACCCTCACCACCGTCGCCGGCCCGGCCGCCGCCGACCCACCCGGCGCGCCGAGCACGCAGGACATCCAGCGCGGCAAGGACCTCGTCGCCCAGCGGGCGCAGCAGGTCGCCGACGCCCGCGCCAAGGTCGCGGCCACCACCGCGCAGCTCGCGACCCTCGGCCAGGCCGCGGAGATCGCGGTCGAGCACTACAACGAGGCGCAGGTCAAGCTGGCCGGGGCCCGCAAGCGCGAGCAGACCAGCCGGCTGGTGCTCGCCGCGGCGCAGAAGCGCGTCGACGAGGCGCAGCAGCGGATGAACGGCTTCGTCGCCGCGGCGTACATGTCCGGCGGCGACCTCGTGCAGCTGAACACGCTGATCAGCGCCGACGCCCCGCAGACGTTCCTGCGCAAGATGAGCTCGCTCGACGCGGTCTCCAAGCGCCAGCGTGACGCGGTCGGTGCACTCTCCGGCGCCCGGGCCTACCAGCACGTCCTGCTGCGTGAGGCGCAGAGCATCACGCAGCAGACCCAGCAGGCGGCGGCCGCCGCCGACGCGGCCCGGCACACCGCCGAGGACAAGGTCGCGAGGCAGCAGGCCGTGGTCAGCCAGCTGCAGGCGGCGCAGAACCACCTCGAGGACCTGCTCGCCGGCGCGCAGGCCAACGTCCAGCGGCTCGAGCGGGCCCGCCAGGCGGCCATCGCGCGCCAGCAGGCGCTGGAGCGTCAGCGCGCGATCGAGGCGGCCCGCCGCGCGGCGGAGGCCGCCGCCCGCCAGCCGCTCGTCATCGAGGGCGGCAACCCGGGCGCGGTCGCGGTGCGCTGGGCGATGAAGGAGCTCGGGGTCCCTTACGCCTGGGGCGGCGGGGACGCCAACGGCCCGACCTACGGCATCGGCTACGGCTCGTCGTCGTACGGCTTCGACTGCTCCGGCCTCACGCTGTTCGCCTACGCGCACGCCGGCATCTACCTCGACCACTGGACCGGGTCGCAGTGGAACTCCGGCCGGCACGTCGACCGGAGCCAGCTGCAGCCGGGTGACCTGGTGTTCTTCGCGACCGACACGACCAATCCCGACACCATCCACCACGTCGCCATCTACATCGGCAACGGCCGGATGATCGAGGCGCCCTACACCGGCAGCTACGTGCGCATCTCCAGCGCGTTCCGGCCCGACTACATCGGCGCGGTGCGTCCCTACGCCGGCTGACCGGCGGCCGGTAGGGTCGGCACCCGTGCCGGCCGCCCCTCGCAAGACGCGCGTCGCCGTCGTCTTCGGGGGCCGCAGCACCGAGCATGCGATCTCCTGCGTCTCCGCGGGCAGCGTGCTGCGGGCCATCGACCGGGACCGCTACGACGTCGTCCCCGTCGGCATCACGCCGGAAGGTCGCTGGGTCCTGGCGCCCGACGACGCGGACGCGCTGGCGATCGCCGGCGAGCGGTTGCCCCAGGTCGATCCCGCCGGCCGCACGCTGGCCCTCCCCGGCGACCCCACCCGCAAGAGCCTCGTGGTGCTCGACGTCAGCGAGGTGCCCGGCGACCTCGGCCGGGTCGACGTGGTCTTCCCGCTCCTGCACGGCCCGCACGGCGAGGACGGCACGATCCAGGGCCTGCTCGAGCTGGCCGGGGTGCCGTACGTCGGATCCGGCGTGCTCGCCAGCGCGGCCGCGATGGACAAGGAGTACATGAAGCTGCTGCTCGCGGCCCGCGGTCTGCCGGTGGGTGCGTGGGTGATCGTGAGCCGGCGACAGTGGGACACCGACCGGGTGCGGGTCGAGGAGAGAGTGCGCGACCTCGGCCTGCCGGTGTTCGTCAAGCCCGCCCGTGGCGGGTCGAGCATCGGCATCACCAAGGTCGACGACTGGGACCTGCTGCCCGAGGCGCTTGCGGCCGCTTTCGCCAGCGACCCCAAGGCGATCATCGAGGCGGCGGTGCCCGGGCGCGAGGTCGAGTGCGGGGTGCTCGAGGCGGCGCAGCCCGGTGGTCCCGCGGAGGCCAGCCTCCCCGCCGAGGTCCGCGTCACCGGCGGGCAGACCTTCTACGACTTCGAGGCGAAGTACCTCGACGGGGCGACCGAGTTCGACGTGCCCGCCGACCTGCCGGCAGAGGTCACCTCGCTGGTGCGCTCGACGGCGATCGAGGCGTTTCACGCGCTCGGCTGCGAGGGCCTCGCCCGGGTCGACTTCTTCGTCCAGGGCGACGGCACCCTCGTCGTCAACGAGGTCAACACGATGCCGGGCTTCACGCCGGCCTCGATGTTCCCGCGGATGTGGGCCGCGACGGGTGTCGACTACCCGGCGCTCGTCGACCGGATGCTGCAGACCGCGTTGCGCCGCACCACCGGGCTGCGCTGAGCGACACCTTCCTAGACGCCGGTTCAACAGGCGCTTTACGGTGATTCGTGCCCAGCCTGGTGTCGACCGGCGTCGTCGACGCGGCCGGGCTGGCCGCCGTACTCTCGCCGCGCACCGGCGCCGTCCTCGAACGGGCCGTCGGCGACCGGGAGTTCGCCCTCGAGCGCGGGGCGGTCACCGACTACCGCCGCCACGTCGAGGTCGAGGCCCGTGACGACGGGCGGTTCGCCGTCCGCCAGCACGTGACCTACCGGCTGCCGCTGGTCTTCTTCCGCTGGCTCTACGGGCCGCTGACCCGCCGGGAGATGCGCCGCCTCGTCGAACGTCCGGGGATGCCGTGGTGGCTTCCCGCCGAGCGGCTCGACGGCGAGGCGGCGCGCACTCTCGACACGCTGGCGGTGTTCGCGCTCGTCGTCGGCTACCTCGTCGCGCTGGTGCCGCAGACCTTCACCTACGTCGCGCACGGGTTCGGCGTGGGGCTCGCCGACCAGGGCGTCACGCTGGCCACGTTGCGGGCCGACGCGCTGCTCTCGTTGCCGCTGGTCGCACTCGCCGACCGGCACGGGCGCCGGCGGCTGCTGGTCGTCGCCCTCATCGCGGCCTGCCTGGCCACGGCGACCGGGGCGCTCGTCCCGTCGCTCGGCGCCTACACCGCCAGCCAGCTGGTCGCCCGGGGGTTCGTCAACGCCGGCTTCGTCCTGCTGCCCGTGCTCGCGGTGGAGGCCATGCCCGCCGGCGCGCGCGCCTGGGCCATCGGCCAGCTGGTCATGGCCGGGGCGCTCGGCGGCGGGCTTGCCGTCGCGCTGCTCCCACTCACGTCGACCGGGCCGGGCTGGCGGCTGCTCTACGTGGTGCCGCTGCTGGCCCTGCCGTGCATCGGCCGGCTCGGCCGCCGGCTGCCCGAGAGCCGCGCGGAGCGGGCGGCACGGCACGGGCGCGTGTCTCTCCGCGGCCACGGCCGGCGCCTGCTGCTCCTCGCGGCCGGGGCACTGCTGGTGAACGCCTTCCTGCTGCCGGTCGCGCAGTTCCAGAACGAGTTCCTGCGGGTCGAGCGTGGTTTCGGTCCCGGAGAGATCTCGCTGTTCACGCTGCTGACCGGGGTGCCCGGCGCGATCGGTGTGCTGGTCGGCGGCCGGATCGCCGACGTCCGAGGCCGGCGGCTGGTCCTCGCCATCTCCACGGGCGGCTTCGCGGTCTTCACGGTCGCCGCGTTCCTCAGCCCCGGGGCCGGGCTGTGGCTGTTCGCCGTGGTCGCCTCCGTCGTCGGCGGGGCGATCGCTCCCACCCTGGGCGCCTACGGCCCGGAGCTCTTCCCGGCCGCGATGCGCGGGGTCACGTCGGGAGTGCTCTCGGGTTTCGGTCGTGCCGGCAGCGTCATCGGGCTGCTGGCCATGGGGTTTCTCGGCGCCCAGCTCGGCCGGCTCTCGCTCGCGGTGACCGTGCTCGCGGTGGGCCCGCTGCTGCTGGGCGTGCTGGTGCTCGCCGCCTACCCGGAGACCGCGGGCCGCTCGCTGGAGGAGCTCAACCCCGAGGACGCCGACGCCACCGACAACCAGGTGGTCGAACCGGCGGAGCCCGCCCCCGCCGTCGAGCTGCCCGACGTCAGCGCGGCTGCTGGGCCTGCAGCGGAAGCGACCGCTTGATCGGGTCGGCCAGGTCGACCAGGAAGGCACCTTGACCGTCGTACGACGTCGGCACCGTGAGCTCCACCTGCGTGATGCGGTCCACCGTCGTCCAGAGCACGCGGGCGTCGACGACCTGCTGGAACCACGCCACGTCGTTGACCTGCGTGAGCGACGCGCCGGTCGTGAAGCCGGCTGGTAGCCCGACGCCGCAGCGGAGCACCACGGGCGGGTCGCCCCATGCCGCGGTGAGGCCCGACGTCGGCGTCGTCGGCCGAGCCTGCAGGTGCTCGAGCGTGCGGGGGAGCGCGCGCTCGAGAGCGCGGCAGGCCGCCCGTTGCGCTGTGCCGGCGGCCGGTGGCTGGACGTGCACCGGGCTGGACGCGGCGCTGCGACCGCCGGAGCAGCCCGCCGTGGTCAGCGCGAGCGCGAGGCAGACGAGCGCGACTCTCAGAGGTGGACCACCGGGCAGGTGAGCGTGCGGGTGATGCCGGTGACGCCCTGCACCCGGGCGACGACGAGCTTGCCGAGCTCGTCGACGTTGCGCGCCTCCGCGCGGACGATGACGTCGTAGGGACCGGTCACGTCCTCGGCGAGCGTCACGCCTTTGATCTGCCCGATCTCCTGGGCCACCTCGGCAGCCTTGCCGACCTCGGTCTGGACCAGGATGTAGGCCTGGACGGTCACGCGACCTCCCCGTGCTGTACGACGGGTGGACGCTATCCGATCACCGCGAGGAGGCCGACATCACCGTCGGGCAGGCCGGGGAGTTCGGGCTGATCGCCCGGGTCGTCGCGCGGCTGGTCGCTGCGAGCGATGAAGACTCTGCGGGCGCGGGCGCGGGCGCGGGCGCGGCGCCGGCCGGCGGGCTGCTGCTCGGCCCCGGCGACGACGCGGCGGTGCTCGCCGCGCCCGACGGCCGGGTCGTCGCGACGACCGACCTGCTCGTGGACGGCCGTCACTTCCGGCGCGACTGGTCGAGCGGCTACGACGTAGGTCGCAAGGCGGCCGCCCAGAACCTCGCCGACGTCGCAGCCATGGGTGCGCGGCCGACCGGCCTGCTGGTCGGGCTCGCTGCGCCGGCCGACCTCCCGGTGGCCTGGGCCGAGTCGCTGGCCGACGGGCTGCGTGACGAGTGCGCCGAGGTCGCGACAGCCGTCGCCGGTGGCGACGTGGTGGCCTCGGACCGCTTGACCATCGCGGTCACGGCACTCGGCGACCTGGAAGGTCGCGCCCCGGTGACCCGGTCGGGTGCGCGGGCCGGGGACGCCGTCGTCGTCGCGGGACGGCTCGGGTGTGCGGCGGCCGGGCTCGCCCTGCTGCGGCGTGGCGACCCGGCGCTGCTCGACCGCTTCGCCGACCTCGCCGACGCGCATCGCCGGCCCCGGCCGCCCTACACGACCGGGCCGGCGCTGGCCCGGCTCGGTGCGACCGCGATGATCGACGTGAGCGACGGGCTGGCCCAGGACCTCGGGCACCTCGCTACCGGCTCGGCCGTGCGCATCGAGGTGGATCTCGCCGCGCTGCGCTCGGCATTCGTCGACGAGTCTCTCGCGGCCGCACTGGCCGTGCTCGGCGACGACTCGCTGCTGTGGGCCGGCGGTGACGACCACGCGCTGGCGGCGACCGTGCCCGCCGACAAGCTCGCCGCTGCCGAGCGGCTCGGCGCGCGGTTCGTCGGCCGGGTCACTGCCGGGACCGGCGTCGTCGACGGGACCGGTGCCGCGCTCGTCGGCGGCCACGACCACTTCCGGTCCTAGGCTGGACCGCGTGCGTCCGCCCGTGACCGTGCTCACCGTGGCCGGGTCCGACTCGGGCGGGGGAGCCGGGATCCAGGCCGACCTCAAGACGATGCTCGCCCTCGGCGTGCACGGCATGTCGGTGATCACGGCCGTCACCGCGCAGAACTCCGTCGGTGTCCAGGGGGTCTGGCCGCTGCCGGCAGAGGCGGTCCGCGCCCAGCTCGACAGCGTGCTCTCGGACATCGGCGCTCAGGCGGTGAAGACCGGCATGCTCGCCGACGCGGCGATCGTCTCGACGGTCGCCGACTCGCTGCACGCGGTCTCGACCCCGGTCGTCGTCGACCCGGTCTGCGCCTCCAAGCACGGCGACCCGCTGATCGACGACGCCGCGCTCGCCGTGCTGCGCGACGCCTTGCTTCCGGTCGCGACGGTGGTGACGCCCAACCTGCCCGAGGTGGCGCGGCTGACCGGCGTACACACTGAGACCCGAGAGCAGATGCGAGCGGCCGCCGACGCGGTGCTGGCGCTGGGTCCACGCTGGGTGCTCGTCAAGGGCGGCCACCTCGGCGGTGACGCCGACGACCTGCTCACCGACGGCGACGAGGTGGTGTGGCTCCGCGGTCCCCGACTCGACAACCGGCACACGCACGGCACCGGGTGCACGCTGGCCGCCGCGCTCGCGTCGTACCTCGCGCTCGGCCGCGACGTCGCCACCGCTGCGCGCGAGGCGAAGGACTACGTGACCGGCGCCATCGCGCACGGCTTCCGGCTCGGCGCCGGCATCGGCCCGGTCGACCACGGGTGGCGGTGGCGGTGAGCGACCTGGAGCTGCGCGACGAGTCGTACGACGGGCCGGTCGGGCGGCTTCTCGTCGAGCGGGTGCAGCAGGAGTACGTCGCCCGCTACGGCGGGCGCGACGAGACCCCGGTCGATCCGGCGGAGTTCGCGGTGCCCGGCGGGCGGTTCCTGGTCGGTTTCCTCGACGGCGAACCGGTCGCCTGTGGGGGTATCCGGGTGACCGGGCCCGACGTCGCCGAGCTCAAGCGGATGTACGTCGACCCCGCACAGCGCGGCCGGGGATTCGCCCGGCTCCTGCTGGCGGCTCTGGAGGAGGCCGCGCGAGGGCTCGGCTGCACTCGGGTGCAGCTGGAGACCGGCGACCGGCAGCCGGAGGCGATCCGTCTCTACCAGACGTCGGGCTACCTCCCGGTCGAGCCGTTCGGCCACTACCGCTGCACGCCCGGCAGCCACCACTTCGGCAAGGACCTCGGAACGCCGGCCCCGGCGATGTCGATCTGGTCGGATGCCTAGAGCTGGCCGAGCATCGCCAGGCCGAGGGAGCGGCCGCGTGCCCGGGAGGGCACGCAACGCGACCGAGAACGCCGCGAGGCGACGGCCAGGGACCGTCTAGCGGGAGACCTTGCCGGCCTTGATGCAGCTCGTGCAGACGTTGAGCTTCTTGCGGGTGCCCCGGCCGACGACCGCGCGGACGGTCTGGATGTTGGGTCGCCACATCCGGTTGGTCCGGCGGTGGGAGTGGGACACGCTCATGCCGAATCCCGGCCCCTTGCCGCAGATGTCGCACACGGAGGCCACAGGGATCTCTCCAGCTCGATCGAAAGAGGTTGCGCCCCGCAACGGGTAGGCGCACGAATGTCCTGACTAGGGTAGCCGACATGCACCGGTCGTGAGGAGGCACGGGTGCGCGACGTCATCGACGCCACGCTCGTACGCCGCTGGTGCACGGCCGGTCTCGACGCGCTGCGCAACGCGCGCGAGGAGATCGACGCGCTCAACGTCTACCCGGTGCCCGACGGCGACACCGGCACCAACCTCGTGCTCACGATGCAGGCCGTCGCGGAGTCGCTGCCGGCCGACGAGCTGGCCGACCTCGAGGCGACGATGACGGCCGTCGCGCGGGGCGCGCTGATGGGCGCGCGGGGGAACTCGGGCGTCATTCTCAGCCAGATCCTGCGCGGCCTGTCCGAGGTGTTCTGCGACCTGCCCCGGGTCAGCGGCACCGAGCTGCAACGCGCGTTGCGGCGCGCGGCCGACCTCGGCTACGCCGCGGTGGCGGAGCCCGTCGAGGGCACCGTCCTCACCGTTGCCCGGGCCGCCGCCGACGCGGCCGAGCGCTGCCCGACCGCCGACCTGGCGGCGGTGGCCACGGCGGCGGCCGCCGGCGCGGCCGAGGCGCTGGCCCGCACCCCGGAGCAGCTGGAGGCGCTCGCCCGGGCCGGGGTCGTCGACGCCGGCGGCCGCGGGCTCGTCGTGCTGCTCGAGTCGCTTGCGCTGGTCGTCTCCGGAGAGTCCGTGGCGGTCGGCCCGGCGCCGGCCGTCGTACGCACCGCGCTCGAGGGAGTGCGGGAGGGCGGCAGCTCGGCGTACGGCTACGAGGTGCAGTACCTGCTCGACGCCGACGAGCGGGCCGTCGACGCCTTGCGGGAGCGGCTGTCCGGGCTCGGCGACTCGTTGCTCGTCGCCGGCGGCGACGAGCTGTGGAACGTCCACGTGCACGTCAACGACGTCGGCGCCGCGATCGAGGCGGGTGTCGAGGCCGGGCGCCCGCACCGCATCCAGGTAACCCGGTTCGCCGACCAGATCGCTGCTCGACCGGCCGGTGACCGCCGCGAGCCGTGCTTGATCGTCACGACGGTCACCGGTGCCGGGCTGCGCCGCCTGTTCGAGGAGGAAGGCGCCGTCGTGGTCGGCTCGCCCGCGGCCCGGCCGTCCACGCAGGAGATCGTGGAAGCGATCGAGTCCTGCACCGGCGACCGGGTCGTCGTGCTGCCCAACGACCCGGACATTCACGCCGTCGCCGCGGCCGCCGCCGACCTGACCCGTGGGGAGGGCCGCCTGGTCGCGGTGGTGCCGACGCGTTCACCGGTGCAGGGCCTCGCCGCCCTGGCCGTGCACGACCCGGAGCGGCCCTTCGGCGACGACGTCATCGCGATGACCGCCGCCGCCGGCGCCACCCGCTACGGCGCGCTCACCCTCGCGGCCCGCGAGGCGCAGACGACGGTCGGCGTGTGCCGCGCCGGCGACGTCCTCGGGCTGGCCGGCGACGACGTTACCCTGATCGGCACCGACCTCTTCGACGTCGCGGTCGGGTTGCTCGACCGCATGCTCATCGGTGGCGGCGAGCTCGTGACGCTGGTCGTCGGCAGCGGGGCGCCGGCCGGCCTCGGCGACCGGGTCGTCGACTACCTGTCCGCCGTGCGGCCGACGGTCGAGGTCGTGGTCTACGACGGGGGGCAGCCGCACTACCCCCTGCTGCTCGGCGTGGAGTAGCGGGTGACGGACCTCGCCACCCCGTTGCGCAGCGCCGTCGGCGGCCGGACGGCCACCCCGCTCGAGAAGCACCTCGGCCTGCGGTCGGTGGGGGACCTCGTGCACCACTACCCGCGGCGCTACGCCCGGCGCGGCGAGCTGACCTCGCTCGCGGACCTGCGCGTCGGTGAGCACGTGACGGTCATGGCCGAGGTCCGCAAGGTCAGCGGTCGCAACATGAAGGAGCGCAAGGGGCACGTGCTCGAGGTCGAGGTCACCGACGGCACCGGTCGCCTCTACCTGACCTTCTTCAACCAGAAGTGGCGCGCCGACCGCGACCTCTTCGTGGGCCGGCGCGGCCTGTTCGCCGGGCAGGTCTCGGTCTTCAAGGGCAAGCGGCAGCTGACCCACCCCGACTACGAGATGATCGGCGAGGCCGCTGACGCGGACGCCTACGCCGGTGCCCTGATTCCGATCTATCCCGCGGCCACCAAGTACGCCTCCTGGCAGATCGCCAACGCGGTGCGGATGGTGCTGCCGACGTTGCAACCGCCGCCCGACCCGATCCCGACCGACGTCCGCCGTCGCCACGACCTGCTTCCCCTCGACGACGCGTTGCACAAGATCCACCAGCCCGCGTCGTACGACGACGTCCGGCAGGCGACCAGCCGGCTCAAGTGGGACGAGGCGTTCACCCTGCAGGTGTCCCTCGCCCGGCGCCGCGCCGCCAGCCGGCAGCAGCAGGCCGCCTCCTGGGAGGTCCGCGACGACGGGTTGCTCGCGGCGTTCGACGCCCGGCTGCCGTTCGCGCTGACCGAGGGGCAGCAGCAGGTCGGCGACGAGATACTCGCCGACCTGGCGCAGCCGCACCCGATGCACCGGCTGCTCCAGGGCGAGGTCGGCGCGGGCAAGACCGTCGTCGCGCTGCGCGCGATGCTCGCGGTGGTCGACGGCGGTGGGCAGACCGCGCTGCTCGCGCCGACCGAGGTGCTCGCGCAGCAGCACGCCCGGTCCATCCGCGACCTCCTGGGGCCGCTCGCGATGGCGGGCGAGCTGGGCGGTGCCGAGGTCGCGACGCGGGTCGCGCTGCTCACCGGCTCGCAGGGCGCGGCGGCCCGACGCGCCGCGCTCGACGAGGTGGCCGACGGTACGGCGGGCATCGTCGTCGGCACCCACGCGCTCCTGCAGGAGGGCGTCGAGTTCCGCGACCTGGGACTGCTCGTCGTCGACGAGCAGCACCGGTTCGGCGTCGAGCAGCGTGACGCGCTGCGGGCCAAGAGCACGACCCCGCCGCACGTGCTGGTCATGACCGCGACGCCGATTCCGCGGACCGTCGCGATGACCGTCTACGGCGACCTGGAGACCAGCGCCCTGACCCAGCTTCCCCAGGGCCGCTCCGAGATCCAGACCACCGTCGTCCCGGTCGCCGAGAAGCCGGCCTGGCTCGACCGGGTCTGGCAGCGGGTGCGCGAGGAGGCCGAGGCCGGCCGGCAGGTGTTCGTCGTCTGCCCGCGGATCGGCGACGCCCCGTCCACCGACGACGCCGACGCGCCGGCCGGTCCGGAGGACGACGAGGGGCCGCAGCGCCCGACCGCAGCGGTGACCGACGTGCTGCCCATGCTCGTCGACGGGCCACTGGCAGGGCTGCGCGTCGACGCGCTGCACGGGCGGCTGGCGCCCGATGCAAAGGACGACGTCATGCGCCGGTTCGCCGGCGGCGACCTCGACGTGCTGGTCGCCACCACCGTCATCGAGGTCGGCGTCGACGTGCCCAACGCCACCGTCATGGTGGTGCTCGACGCCGAGCGCTTCGGCGTCTCCCAGCTGCACCAGCTGCGCGGGCGTGTCGGGCGCGGCAGCCATCCGGGCCTGTGCCTGCTCGTCACCGGCTCGGTGCAGGCCTCGCCCGCCCGCACCCGGCTGGAGCACGTGGCCGCGACGACCGACGGGTTCGAGCTCGCCCGGCTCGACCTGCAGGAGCGCCGGGAGGGCGACGTGCTCGGCGCCGTCCAGCACGGTCGCCGTTCCAGCCTCAAGCTGCTGGCGCTGCTCGAGGACGAGGATCTGATCCGGGCGGCCCGCGACGAGGCGTCCGCGCTCGTCGATGCCGACCCGGACCTGGCCGACCACCCGGTGCTCGCCGCGGCGGTCGAGCGGCTCGTCGACGACGAGCGCGCCGAGTACCTGGAGAAGACGTGACCCGCGTCATCGGCGGCGTCGCCGGAGGCCGCCGGCTGCGCGTGCCGCCCGGCGTGCGCACCCGGCCCACCTCCGACCGGGCCCGCGAGGGGTTGTTCTCCACGCTCGAGTCGTTGCTCGGCACTCTCGACGGCATTCGGTTCGCCGACCTGTACGCCGGCTCCGGTGCGGTGGGCCTCGAGGCGTTGTCGCGAGGCGCCGTTCACGCGCTGCTCGTCGAGTCCGACGTCCGCGCCGCTGCCGTGCTCCACGACAACGTGCGCAGCCTCGGCGTCACCGGTGCGCAGGTGCGCCAGGAGTCAGTCGCCCGAGTGATCGCGGAGCCACCGCCCGCGGCGTACGACGTCGTCTTCCTCGACCCGCCCTACGCCGATCCCGTCGACGCCGTGCTGGCCGCGGTCGCGACGAACGGCTGGCTGCGGCCGGGCGGCGTGCTCGCCGTCGAGCGGGCCAGCCGCGACCCGGAGCCGGCCTGGCCCGCCGGCGTCGAGGGCCTGCGCTCCCGCCGCTACGGCGAGGGGACCCTCTGGTACGGTCGGCGATCATGACCCGTGCCGTCTGCCCCGGCTCCTTCGACCCGGTCACCAACGGCCACCTCGACATCGTGGTCCGGTCGGCGCGCCTCTACGACGAGGTCGTCGTCGCCGTCCTGATCAACCCGAACAAGCAGGGCCTGTTCACCGTCGACGAGCGCATGGGGATGCTCCGCGAGGTCACCGCGGACCTGCCCAACGTCAAGGTGGAGAGCTTTCACGGGTTGCTCGTCGAGTTCTGCCGGGCCCACGACATCCCGGTGATCGTCAAGGGCATCCGCGCGGTCAGTGACTTCGACTACGAGCTGCAGATGGCACAGATGAACTACAACCTCGCCGGCGTCGAGACGCTGTTCCTGCCGACGAACCCCGTCTACTCTTTCCTCTCGTCCAGCCTCGTGAAGCAGGTCGCGTCCTACGGTGGTGACGTGACCGGGCAGGTCCCCGAGCTGGTCCTGCGGCGGCTCGTGGACCGGTTCGACCGCACCAGCTGACCACCGTTCGTCCGTTCGGAGAGGCCGTCATCGTGGACGTGCAGGCCAAGCTCGACGAGATCGAGGCTCTCGTCGAGGGCGCACGGGCGATGCCGATGTCCGCCTCGTGCATCGTCAACCGCGGCGAGATGCTCGCCCACCTGGAAGAGCTGCGGGCGCTGGTGCCGTCGGAGGTGCAGCAGGCCCGCAACGTGCTGCGCGACCGCGAGGGGGTCGTCGAGGACGGCCGGCGGGAGGCCGAGGACATCGTCGAGGCCGCGCGGGCCGAGCAGCGACGCATGCTGTCGAAGACGGAGATCGTGCAGGAGGCGCGCCGCGAGGCCGAGCGGGTGATCGACGACGCGCGGGGCGACGTGGCCCGGATGCGCGCGGAGGTCGACGACTACGTCGACTCCAAGCTGGCGAACTTCGAGGTCGTGTTGCACAAGACGCTGCGCGCGGTCGAGCGGGGCCGCAGCAAGCTCCGCGGCCAGAACGAGATCGACGTCGACGGCGAGGACGTCGAGCCGCTGCCCGGCTGAGCTGCCGGCGCCGTCGAGCGCAGGCCGGCAACCGCCGTCAGCCGCGGCGCACCCGGGCGAGGTAGTCGGCGGCGGCCGCGCGCGACTGCGGGTCGATCAGGGCGGTCACCAGCGAGTCGGCGTCGTTCCACGCTCGGGCCGGCGCGACCATCCCGTCGGTCACCGCGTTGGTGTGCCGCTTCGTCGCCGTGAGCGTCAACGCCGACTTGCGCTCGAGCACGCCGACCAGCTCCTCGACGGCCGCGTCGAGGTCGGGGTCCGGCACCACCCGGTTGAGGAACCCGGCCGCCCGCGCTTCCTCCGCCGAGAACGGCCGGCAGGTCATGACCAGCTCCTTGGTGAGCGCGGGCCCGATCTCGCGCACCAGCCGCGGGATGCCGCCCCACGCCAACGGGATCCCCAGGTCGACCTCCGGGATGGCGAACCGCGTGGTCTCCGCGGCGACCCGCAAGTCGCAGGCCGCGGCCAGCACCAGGCCGCCGCCGACGCAGTGCCCCTGGATCCGGGCCACCGTGACCGCGCGCATGGCCTCCACGGCCTCGGCCATCTGCCGCCCGGCATCCGCGGCCTCCCTGCGACCGGCCGCGTCCACCCGACCGCCGCCGCCGTCGAACGCAGCCAGGTCGGCACCCGCCGAGAACGCGCGGCCGTGCCCGCCCACGACCACGACCTTCACGCCGGGCTGCGCGTCGAACCAGCGCGCGGCCGCGGCCAGCTCCTGCAGCGTCGTCGTGCTCAGCGGGTTGAGCTTCTCGGGCCGGTTGAGCGTGAGGCGCCCGCGGGGTGGCGCCGCTTCGACCTCGAGCGTGGTGAACTCCATGGGTCAGCCTGGCACGCCCCGCCGGCCGCACCGCGGGCCGTTCGGCGCCCGGTCGCCGGCTGGCCGGGGTCGCGCCCGACCGCGTACCATGACGGGTCGGTCTTCGAGCCGCCCGGCTCGCCGCCCCGACCACTCACTGTGTTGCGCACCCTCATGAAGCCGTCCACGAAGCCGCCCACCGCGCCTCTCGATGCGCGCGCGCCCTTCGTCCTCGACACCCGCGAGCTCGGCCGCCGCCCCGGGTCGATGACCCGTGTCCACCGCGAGGTGCCGGCCCCGGACGACTTCCGGCTCGAGCTCGTCGGCGTGCCCGCCGGCGCGACGGTCGAGCTGGACCTGCGCATGGAGGCGGTCGTCGACGGCGTGCTGGTCAGCGGCACCGTGACCGCTCCGGTCGCGGGGGAGTGCGGCCGCTGCCTCGAACCGGTCAGCGACGAGGTCGACGCCGAGGTGCAGGAGCTCTTCGTCTACGAGCCGGTCGAGGGCGACGACGACGACGTGAGCCTGCTGCAGGGCGACCTCATCGACCTCGAGCCGGCCGCCCGCGACGCGATCGTGCTCGCGCTGCCGCTCGCACCGCTGTGCTCCGACGACTGCCCGGGGCTCTGCCCCGAGTGCGGTGCCCGCCTCGCCGAGGCCGGCCCGCAGCACCACCACGAGCTGGCGGACCCTCGGTGGGCCGCCCTGGGTTCGCTGCTGCCGCAGGGCGATCCCGCCGACGAGACGAACCAGGAGATTTGACGTGGCCGTCCCCAAGCGCCGGATGTCGCGCAGCAACACCCGCTCGCGCCGCTCGCAGTGGAAGGCCACCGCGCCGTCCCTCGTCGCGTGCAAGCGTTGCCGCCAGCCGAAGCTGCCGCACGTCGCGTGCAGCGTCTGCGGCACCTACAACGACCGCCAGGTCCTCTCGGTCTGATCGGCGCGTGACCAGCGCGAGCGGACACCCGCCGGTGCGGGTCGCGCTCGACCTGCTCGGCGGCGACCACGCCCCCGAGGCCGTGCTCGACGGCGCCCTGCTCGCATGCGGGCGCCGCCCCGACCTGGCGATCACGCTCGTCGGGCCCCCCGAGCAGGCCGCGGCGATGCTCGACGCCCGCGGCAGGTCCGGCGCGCTGACCGTCGCCGCCGCCCGCGAGGTGGTCGGCATGGCGGAGGACCCGGCCCGCGGCGTACGACGCAAGCGCGACGCCACCGTGCGCGTCGCCGCGCGCCTCGTCCGCGACGGCGCCGCCGATGCCATGGTCTCCGTCGGCTCCACCGGCGCCGCGATGGCGGCGGCCGTCTTCACCCTCGGCCGGCTCCCCGGGCTGACCCGCCCGCCGCTCGCCGCCGTCGTCCCCGCCGCCGCAGGGCCGCTCGTCCTCCTCGACGTCGGCTCGACCGTCGACAGCACCGCCGACGGGCTCGCGCAGTTCGCGCTCGCCGGGGCCGCCTACGCCGAAGTGCGGCTCGGCCTGCAACGCCCGCGCGTGGGGCTGCTGTCCAACGGCGGCGAGCCGGGGAAGGGCGACGCCCTGCGCCGCGCCGCCCACGACCTGATCGCCGCGCTTCCCGTCGACTTCGTGGGCAACGTCGAAGGTCACGACGTCGCGCGCGGCGGGGTCGCCGACGTCGTCGTCACCGATGGCTTCACCGGCAACGTCGTCATCAAGGTGCTCGAGGCCGCCACAGCACCCGGCGCGGCACGCACCGGCGCGGGCGCCGTGCTCCTGGGCGTCGACGGGGTCGTCGTCGTCGGGCATGGGGCGGCCGACGCCGCCGAGGTCGCCTCCTGCATCGAGGTGGCGGAGCAGGCCGTCACCGAGCGCCTGGTGGCCCGCACCGCGGGCGCGCTGGCCGCGCTCGTCGCGCGTCGCCGCGAGACGGCCGGGCTGCCGGTCGCCGTGGCGCGTGCATAGCTGCGGGTCGAAGGCGGCATGATCGTTGCCATGGCCGTGGAGGAGCAAGACGTGCTCGCGGTCGTCCGCCGTGCCGTCGCCGACGTCCTCGAGATCGATCCGGCCGACGTCCTGCCGGTCACGGCACTCGTCGCCGACCTGCACGCCGACTCCCTCGCCCTCGTCGAGCTGGTCGAGATCCTCGAGGAGCGCTACGGCCCCGGGCTGCACATCCCCGACGAGGACATCGACCGCCTGGTCACCGTGGCGGACGTCGTCGACTACGTGCTCCTGCGACGTGCCGAGGCACGCCGGTGAGCGACGATGCCCCGGTTGCCGACCTGGCCGCCGCACTCGGTGTCGACCTCGACCCGGCGGTGCTCGAGCCGGCGCTGGTGCACCGCTCCTACGCCTACGAGAACGGCGGGCTGCCCACCAACGAACGGCTGGAGTTCCTCGGTGACGCCGTCCTCGGCGTGATCGTCACCGACAGCCTCTACCGCCGCCACCCCGACCTGCCCGAGGGCCAGCTGGCCAAGCTGCGGGCGGCCGTCGTCAACTCCCGTGCCCTCGCCGGCGTCGCCCGCGAGCTCCATCTCGGCCGGCACGTCCGGCTCGGTCGCGGCGAGGAGTCGAGCGGCGGCCGGGACAAGTCCTCGATCCTCGCCGACACCCTGGAGGCGCTCATCGGGGCGATCTACCTCGATCGGGGCATGGAGGCCGCGGCCACCGTCGTACGACGCCTCTTCGAGCGTCTCATCGAGGACTCCGCCTCCCGCGGCGCCGGCCTCGACTGGAAGACGTCCTTGCAGGAGATCGCGGCCGCGGGCTCGCTCGGGGTGCCGGAGTACCTCATCGCCGAGAGCGGGCCCGACCACGCGAAGACGTTCGCGGCCACGGTCCGGGTCGGCGGGCGGGAGCTCGGCGCCGGCCAGGGCCGCAGCAAGAAGGAGGCCGAGCAGCGGGCGGCGGAAGTCGCCTGGGCCGCGCTGCGCAGCCGGGCCGCCGACGAGGCCGTCGCCGACCCACCCGCGGTCTGACCGTGCCCGAGCTGCCGGAGGTCGAGACCGTCCGGGCCGGGCTCGAGCGCTGGGTCACCGGGCGCACGATTGCCGCCGTCGACGTGCTGCACCCGCGCGCGATCAGACGCCATCCCGCCGGGGAGCGTGACTTCGTCGCCCTGCTCGTGGGTCGCCGCGTCGAGGGGGCCCGCCGGCGCGGGAAGTACCTGTGGCTGCCGCTCGACTCGGGCGACGCGCTGCAGGCCCACCTCGGCATGAGCGGGCAGCTGCTCGTGCAACCGGCGGCCGCGCTCGACGAGACCCACCTGAGGGTGCGGGTGCGCTTCGCCGACGGGGACCCCGAGCTGCGGTTCGTCGACCAGCGCACGTTCGGCGGCCTGGCCGTCGTCGCGGGCGGCGCGGCCCTGCCCGGCACGATCGCCCACATCGCCCGCGACCCGCTCGACCCGGCGTTCGACGACGAGGCGTTCCGGATCGCGCTGCGCAGCCGGCGCACCGGCATCAAGCGGGCGCTGCTCGACCAGTCGCTGGTGAGCGGCATCGGCAACATCTACGCCGACGAGTCGCTCTGGCGGGCCCGCCTGCACTACGCGCGGCCGACCGAGACGTTGACCCGGAGCGAGGTCGACCGGCTGCTCGCCGCCGTCCGCGACGTGCTGCGCGACGCGCTGGCGGCGGGGGGCACGTCGTTCGACAGCCTCTACGTCGCGGTCAACGGGGAGAGCGGCTACTTCGCCCGCGACCTCGCCGTCTACGGCCGGCGCGACGAGCCGTGCCCGCGCTGCGGCACCCCGATCCGCCGGGACGCCTTCATGAACCGCTCGTCCTACACCTGCCCCCGCTGCCAACCGCGGCCGCGCCGCGCGCGCTGGTGACTGGACGAGATCGGGGCTCAGTGGGTGCCGACGTTGTCGCCGCGCTCCAGGCTCGCTGACGACGAGGGGTAGGGCGTCACGGTGATCGGCGGGTTCACGGCGGCCGAGGGCAGCACCGTCTGGATCACCGGGAGCTGCTGCACGTCGGGCCGCTGCGTGTCGCCGTTCTTGTCGTGGCGCGCGCCGCAGCCGGCAAGTGCCCCACCGAGCAGCACGGCGAGCGCCGCGGTGCCGGCGAGCCCGGCGCGGCGACGCCGGTAGCGCGCGTGACCCGGCTGCGGGCGGTGGACGTGCTCAAGCGTGGCGGTCACTGTCCGGCCTCCTCGATCGTGCGCGGCCCCGCGGTCGTCGTAGGCGCTCGGCGGGCCCGAGTTGCGGCGTACCCACGTCCTCGCCGGAGGAGTCTGCACCGCGGCGCCGCGGGACCGGTCAACTTGCGCCCGGTCGGCTCAATTCGTGGCTTCGGCGTAACCTGGCCGTGATCGGCGCGTGATCAGGCCTCTTGACCACCCCTGGTGGCCGTGCGATTCTTGGATCATCCACTCCGGCAGTTGCGCTGCCCGCGCGTCTTACCCCGGCGTGCCTCGCGTGCCGTCACGGCAGGCACCCCCGCGTCTCCTCACGAAGGACGTCTCATGGCGAAGGCTCTGTTCGGACACGTCGGACTCGGGCCCGACTACCGCCTGACCGCCGAGGTCGCCCGGTTGCGCCAGCGGGTCAACGACCTCGAGGACGAGGTAGTCCGCCTGCGCAAGGCCAACGTAGCGCTCGCGTCGGCCGTCCAGGTCCACGACGACGTCCTCTCCCTCACCGTCCCCGACGGTGTTCCGGAGCCCGCGGAGGCACTCGCGTAACGAGTGTCTTCTTTCATGTCAGGGGCGCTTCGGCGCCCCTTTTTCGTGTCCGGCGACGGCGCTTCGCCGACGACTCGGCGGTTTCGGCCGGTAGGCTTCGCCGCGGCCTTCCCCGCCGCTTGGTCTGCGCACAGGAGCGCCCCGCGTTGCACCTGAAGAGCCTCACCCTGCGCGGCTTCAAGTCGTTCGCGTCGTCCACGACGCTGCGCTTCGAGCCGGGCATCACGTGCGTCGTCGGGCCCAACGGTTCCGGCAAGTCCAACGTCGTCGACGCCCTCGCCTGGGTCATGGGCGAGCAGGGCGCCAAGTCGCTGCGCGGCGGCAAGATGGAAGACGTCATCTTCGCCGGCACCGCCGGCCGCCCGCCCCTCGGCCGCGCCGAGGTGCTGCTGACGATCGACAACGTCGACGGCGCCCTGCCGATCGACTACACCGAGGTCACGATCAGCCGGTTGATGTACCGCTCGGGGGAGAGCGAGTACGCCATCAACGGCAATCCGTGCCGGCTGCTCGACGTGCAGGAGCTGTTGTCCGACTCCGGCATCGGCCGTGAGATGCACGTCATCGTCGGGCAGGGCCAGCTCGACGCCGTGCTGCAGGCCCGGCCGGAGGATCGGCGGGCGTTCGTCGAGGAGGCGGCCGGCGTCCTCAAGCACCGCAAGCGCAAGGAGAAGGCGCTGCGCAAGCTCGACGCGATGCAGGCCAACCTCACCAGGTTGCAGGACCTGACGGCCGAGCTGCACCGCCAGCTCAAGCCGCTGGGCCGGCAGGCCGAGGTCGCCCGCCGCGCCGCGGTGATCCAGGCCGACCTGCGCGACGCCCGGCTGCGGCTGCTCGCCGACGACCTGGTCGTGCTGCGCACCGCGCTCGACCAGGAGGTCGCCGACGAGACCGCTGCCCGTACCCGCCGCGCCGAGGTGGAGACGGCGCTGGCCGCGGCCCAGGAGCAGGAGCGCGACCTGGAGGCCGCTTCCGTCGCCGAGGCGCCTCGGCTCGGTGCGGCCCAGGACACGTGGTTCCGTCTGTCCAGCCTGCGCGAGCGGCTGCTCGGCACGGCCTCGCTCGCGGCCGAACGCGCCCGTCATCTCGGGCGTGAGGCGGAGGAAGCCCGCCCGGGGCCGGACCCCGACGAGCTCGAGGCCGAGGCGCGATCCGCGCGCGAGCAGGAGGCCGAGCTCACCGCGCGGCTGGAGCGCGACCGGGCGGTGCTCGTCGACGCGAGTGCGGCGCGGGCCTCGGCCGAGTCGGCTCTCGCCGAGGAGCAGCGCCGGCTGGTGGCCGTGCACCGGGCGATCGCCGACCGCCGCGAGGGCCTGGCCAAGCTCACCGGCGAGGCCGACGCCCTGCGCTCGCGGGCCGCGGCCGCCGATGCCGAGCGCGGTCGGCTCAGCGATGCGGCGCAGGAGGCACGCGCCCGGGCGTCTCGCGCGCAGGCCGACTTCACCACGCTCGAGTCGCAGGTCGCCGGCCTCGACGAGGGCGAGGTCGGCCTCGACGAGCGGTACGAGCGGGCCGCTGCCGCTCTCGGCGCCGTCGACGAGCGGCTCGCCGAGCTGCGGGAGCAGGACCGCGAGACCGAGCGCGAGCGCACCGCGCTGACCGCCCGCCGCGACGCGCTGGCCGGCGGTCTCGCCCGCAAGGACGGCACCGGCGTGTTGCTCGCGGCCGGTGACCGGGTGGCCGGGCTCCAGGGCTCCCTGGCCGATCTCCTCGAGGTCGAGCCGGGATTCGAGACCGCGGTCGCCGCAGCACTCGGCGCCGCCGCCGACGCGGTAGCCGTGGCCTCCCTCGACGCCGTGACCGACGCGATCACTCTGCTGAAGGCCGACGACGCCGGCCGCGCCGCCATGGTCGTCGGCGGGGCGCCCGACCCCGCCGGGGAGCCGTGGCCGGAGCTGCCCCCAGGGGTGCGCTACGCGGTCGACGTCGTCACCGTGCCGGCCGACCTGCACCCGGCGATCACCAGGTTGCTGCAGCGGGTGGCCGTGGTCGCCACCCTCGACGAGGGGCGGCGGCTGGTCGAGTCGCTGCCCGCCGTGCGCACGGTCACCCGCGACGGCGACGTCCTCGACGTGCACTGGGCAGTCGGTGGCTCGGGCGCGACGCCGTCCCTGCTGGAGGTGCAGGCGGCGGTCGACGATGCCGAGGCCCGGCTCGTCGAGACCGGTCACCGCGCCGACCGGCTGCGCTTCGCGCTCGCGGCCGCCGAGCAGGAGCGGGTGGCGGCCCAGGTCGAGGCCGACGCCGCGCTCGCGCAGCTGCACGACTCCGACGCGCGGCTGGCCGCCGTCGCCGAGCGGCTGGGGCAGCACGCCGGGGAGATGCGGGCCGCCGCCGCCGAGGCCGACCGGCTCGAGGCCGCCCGGCAACGCGCCGAGCAGACCCGCGACGAGCTCCTGACCCAACTCGCCGCGCTCGACGCGCGGCTCGCCGCGGCGACCGGTGCACCGGAGGAGGCCGAGCCCACCACCGAGGACCGCGACCGTCTCGCCGCGCAGAGCGAGGCCGCCAGGGCCGCCGAGGTCGAGGCGCGCCTCGCCGTGCGCACGGGCGAGGAGCGCGTCCGCGCTCTCGCCGGGCGCGCCGACTCCCTCGAGCGGGCCGCCGCCGCCGAGCGCGCCGCCCGGGAGCGGGCCGCCGCGCTTCGCGAGCAGCGGGCCCGCCAGGCCGTCGTCGCGACCGCCGTCGTGGCCGGCGCCCGGGCCGCGTTGAGCCGGATCGACGCGTCGATCGAGGTGGCCGCCGCCGAGCGTGCCGCCGCCGAGCAGGCCCGCGTGGCGCGGGAGACCGCGCTCGCCGCTGTCCGCGGCCGGTCGCGGGAGCTTGCTGCCGACCTCGAACGCCTCACCGACACCGTCCACCGCGACGAGGTCGCCCGGGCCGAGCAGCGGCTGCGCGTCGAGGCGCTGGAGGCGAAGGCGCTCGAGGACTACGGCGTCGCGGCCGATGCGCTCGTCACCGACTACGGACCCGAGCAGCCGGTCCCGCCGCCGGCCGACGCCCCCGACGCGGCGCCCACCCGCTACGAGCGGGCGGTGCAGGAGAAGCGCGCCCGCGCCGCCGAGCGCGATCTCGCCGTGCTGGGCAAGGTCAACCCGCTGGCCCTGGAGGAGTTCGCGGCGCTGGAGGAGCGGCACCGGTTCCTCTCCGAGCAGCTCGAGGACCTGAAGGCGACCCGGCGCGACCTGCTCACCGTCGTCAAGGAGGTCGACGACCGGGTCGAGGAGGTCTTCCGCGCGGCCTACGAGGACACCGCCCGGGAGTTCGAGAAGGTCTTCGCCACGTTGTTCCCGGGTGGCGAGGGCCGGCTCGTGCTCACCGACCCGCACGACATGCTGACGACCGGCATCGAGGTCGAGGCGCGCCCGCCCGGGAAGAAGGTCAAGCGCCTGTCGCTGCTGTCCGGCGGCGAGCGGTCGCTGACCGCCATCGCGCTGCTCGTCGCGATCTTCCGCGCCCGCCCGAGCCCCTTCTACGTCCTCGACGAGGTCGAGGCTGCACTCGACGACCGCAACCTCGGGCGCCTCGTCGACCTGCTCGCCGAGCTGCGGTCGACCTCGCAGCTGCTGATCATCACGCACCAGAAGCGGACGATGGAGGTCGCCGACGCGCTGTACGGCGTGAGCATGCGCGGCGACGGCATCACCGAGGTCATCTCCCAGCGGCTGCGCGAGGCCGAGCCCGCCTGACCTGATCGTCCCGGCCGGCCCTGGGGGAGGATGGCGGCGTGGAGTACGCCGCCATAGCCGCTGCCATCTTCGTCGTCGCGCTCATCGCGGTGGCCGGGCTGCTCATCGTGCCCCGCCGCCGCCAGCTGCCGCGCACCGGCGAGCCACCCACGCCCGTCCCGGCCGAGGAGCAGGCTTCCGGGGCGGTCACCACGCTCCCGCCGCCGGAGACCGCCGCCCCACCGGCGGAACCCGTCGCGCCCGAGGCGCCTGTCGCAGCGGCTCCGGTCGAGGCGCCCGCCGCCCTGGAGGTGCCGGAGCCCACCTCCGGCCGGCTGGTGCGGCTGCGCACCCGGCTGTCGCGCTCCCAGTCCGCGCTCGGCCGCGGGCTGCTCACCCTGCTGTCCCGCGACACACTCGACGACGAGGTCTGGGAGGAGGTGGAGGACACCCTCCTCACCGCCGACATCGGCGTCGGCGCGACCCAGCAGATCGTGGCCAACCTGCGCGAGCAGGTGCGGGTGCTCGGCACCCGCAGCGCGGCCGACCTGCGGGCGCTGCTGCGCAAGGAGCTGGTCTCGGCCATCGGCGCGGACACCGACCGGTCGCTGCACACGCTTCCCCACACCGACCGCCCCGCTGTCGTCCTCGTCGTCGGAGTCAACGGCACCGGAAAGACGACGACGTGCGGCAAGCTCGCCCGGGTGCTCGTCGCCGACGGCCGCAGCGTGCTGCTCGGGGCCGCCGACACCTTCCGCGCCGCGGCCGCCGACCAGCTGCAGACGTGGGGGTCGCGGGTCGGCGCCGACACGGTCCGCGGGCCGGAGGGTTCCGACCCGGCCAGCGTTGCCTTCGACGCCGTACAAGCCGGCACGGACCGCCGGGTCGACACGGTCCTCGTCGACACCGCCGGCCGGCTGCACACCAAGCAGGGGTTGATGGACGAGCTGCAGAAGGTCAAGCGGGTCGTCGAGAAGCACGGTCCGGTCGACGAGGTGCTGCTCGTGCTCGACGCCACCACCGGCCAGAACGGCGTGGTGCAGGCCCGGGTCTTCACCGAGGCGGTGGAGGTCACCGGCATCGCCCTGACCAAGCTCGACGGCACCGCGAAGGGCGGCATCGTGATCGCCGTGCAGCGCGAGCTGGGCGTGCCGGTCAAGCTCGTCGGTCTCGGCGAGGGCCCCGACGACCTGGCGCCGTTCGAGCCGGAGGCCTTCGTCGACGCCCTGCTCGGCGACGCGGAGGACGCCGCGGCCTGACGCCGCGCCGGACGCGGTGCCCACCATCACCCGCCGGCCCACGCTTCGTCGGGGCCGCCGCTGGGCATCAGTCGTCTGGGACACGGCCCGAAGGCAAGGCGGTGGGATCGCGATGGCGTTGTCCATGCACGAGCAGCGGGTGCTGGCCGAGATGGAGCAGCGCCTGGCCGACGACGATCCGCGCCTCGCCTCGATCTTCAGCCGCTTCTCCGCCGCCCAGCACCGCATCGTCGGCCTCCGTCCGGAGCGCCCGGCGGCCACCGCGACGGTCAGCTACCCCAAGGCGCAGCGCGCGATGATCACCAGGCCCCCCACGCTCCGCCGGTGGACGCCCTGGATCGTCCTCGTGGTCGGCGCGGCGCTGCTCGGCCTCGGGGTCGGCACCGCCCAGGTCGTGATCTCCCTCGCCGGGTCCGTGCTGGTGGCCGCGACCCCGTTGCTGATCCCGGCCTGCACCCGCCTGCGGCCCGTCGGGGCCCCGCACCCGGGTGCCGATGTGGCCGGCCGTCGTGGCCTCGCCGGCCTGCGCCCGTGGTGGGGTAGGACCCCGGTCGAGCGCGACCGCTCGCGCGAGCTCACCTGAGCCCTGGTCCCGCGATGTAACGGCAGCGCCGTCTGCGGGAAACGTGCCGGAAACGTCGCGCCCGCAGGCTGACCGCTCGTGGGCGGACGAGGACCTGACAGCCGGACGGATCCGCGGTGAGCGATGCCAACACCGCGTGGATGCTCGTCTGCACCGCGCTCGTCCTGTTCATGACGCCCGGCCTGGCCGTGTTCTACGGCGGCATGGTGCGCAGCAAGAACGTCCTCGGCACCGCGATGCAGAGCCTCATCTGCATCGGGGTGGTCAGCCTCGTTTGGGCGTTCATCGCCTACAGCCTGGCGTTCGGGCCGGACGTCGGCGGGGTCGTCGGCTCGCTCAAGTTCGCCGGGCTGGAGCACCTGAGCGGCGTACCGGGGCTGCACCTGACCTTCCCGCCGCTGCTGTTCGCGGCGTTCCAGATGATGTTCGCCGTCATCACCGCGGCCCTCATCAGCGGCGCCGGAGCCGGGCGGCTGCGGTTCACCGGCTTCGCGGCGTTCGTGCTCGTCTGGTCGGTCGTCGTCTACGCGCCGCTGGCCCACTGGGTGTTCTCCCCGCACGGCTGGCTCGCCGCGCGCGGCGTCCTCGACTTCGCCGGCGGCAGCGTGGTCGAGATCAACAGCGGCGCCTCCGGGCTCGCCCTCGTCCTCGTGATCGGCGCGGCCCGCGGGTGGCCCCGCGAGGCGGTCGCCCCGCACTCGCTGCCGCTGACCGTGATCGGTGCCGGAATCCTGTGGTTCGGCTGGTTCGGCTTCAACGCCGGGTCCGCGCTGAGCACCGGCGGCGTCGCCGTCCACGCCCTCGTCAGCACGCACCTGGCAGCGTGCGCCGGCATGCTCGCGTGGCTGGTCGCCGAGCGCGCCCGCACCGG
>DASSKL010000083.1 GCA_035690485.1 Mycobacteriales bacterium
CGTCGCCCGCGTCCCTAGCGCTTCCGTGGCCGCCTACAGCAGGCGCGGCTGGTCTCCGATCGACGGGCCTGACCCGACGGCCGAGCCCGGCGCCAAGGCCACCCGCGACGACCTTGTCGAGTGGGCGAGCGGACTGGACCCGGAGAACACCGACGCCATTGCGGCGATGACCAAGGCCGAGCTGCGCGAGCAGTACGGCGACAACGCCTGAGGAGGCACCCGCTATGACTGATCTTCGCCACGATGGCAACTACCTCGTCACCTGGGTCCCCGGCGGTGGCGCAGGCGGTGGTATCGCCGACCTGTCCGCGCCGACCACGACGGAGCTGGCCGCCGGTATCCAGCTGGAGTGCCGACTCACCCCGACCGGCCTCACCCGTGAGCCGTCCACGGAGATGATCGACAACTCCAAGCTGTGCTCCACCTTCGGGTCACAGATCGCGGGTCGCACGTCGTACAACCTGCAGATCGTCGCGGTCCGCGAGGAGGGCGACACGTCCGGCGTCGAGGCGGCTCTGACGCAGTACGCCGAGGGGTACTTCGTGGTCCGCGACGACAAGCCGGCAACCCAGGCATACGCCGCCGCCGACAATGTCGAGGTCTACCCGGCCCAGGTCGCCAACGTCGCAAAGTCGACCCCGGCCGCGAACGAGCTGCAGACCATCACCTACACGTTCGCGAACACCGACGCGCCGGTGCTCGACGCCGCGGTCGCTGCGGGCGCCTGATCCCCGACATGGCTTCCGGCATGGCGCCGCGTCGCCACTTCCTGACTCGCACGACCACGGAGAAGCTCTGCGGCGTCCTCGACGCCGCGGAGGACTCCGGGGTGGCTGTGCTGAACGTGTCCCACATCGGGGGCCGCGACTGGGTCGTCGTGACCCGCGGCCCCATCATCGGCCCGGCAGGTCGCCGGGTCTTCCAACCTCAAGGCGAGGAGTAGGACCAATGGGCAACACCCCGAATCTGGCAACGATCTCTGAGAAGGTCACCCCGGTCGAGACGACCGTGTCGCTGTGCGTGGACGGCGCGCTTTTCGCCGAGCACGAGCGACTGGAGGCCGAGCTCGACGCGCTGATGAGTGGGCCGAACTCGGCCACGCTCGGCGGTGGCGATCCGGTGTCCGAGGCTGCGAAGAAGGTGCAGGCGGTCGAGAAGAAGATGCGCGGCCGCACCTACGACTTCGCGTTTCGGCATGTCCCGACGTGGCAGGCGCTCCTGGACGAGCACGGCCCACGGGAGGGCAAGGAGCGGATCGAGCGGTTCAACCCCGAGACGTTCCCGGCTGCAGCGGTCTCCGCGTCGTGCGTGTCCCCCGAGGGCATGGGCGACGCGGAGACCTTCGCTGCGTTCTGGGACAAGCTGAACCGGGGCCAGCGTGCTCGGCTGTTCGATGGTGCCTACCGGGCCAACGAGGATGGCGCGAGCGTCCCTTTCTCCGTGACCGCATCCGCCGTTCTGTCGAGCTCAAGGCAGAGCTCGACTTCTGTGGGCCTCGCGGCATCCCACTGAGCGTCTTCCGCGGCCGGGTGGTCGCGGACAGTGACCCGCAGTGGACCGAGCTTGACCGTGGTTACGCGCTGGCGTGGCAGCTCGAGGTCGACCTGACCCACTCGTGCGGGCAGCCGCTCGCGGAGACCACGAAGCGCGGCCACCAGTTCGCCTATCGCGCCGAGGTGGTCCGCTGCCACGCCTGCGCGACGCGGGACCGCGCCGTCGAGGAGTTCACCAACGCCGGCGGCGACCCCGCCGGCCTGTTCGTCCGACTGACTCGCGGCCCGCAGGGGCCGCTGTTCGAGGGGAGTGGTGACGATGTCTAGGCGCATCACTCACGTCGACCTCGAGGCGCGCATCGCGGGCTATGTCGGCTCGACCAAGAAGGCCGGGAAGGCCACCGACGACCTTCGCCGCAAGGCCGAGCAGTTCGACGGCAAGACCTACACCGCCGAGGCCGAGCTGGAGACCGCGAAGGCCAAGGCGCGGATCGTGGAGTTGCGCAAGCAGCTCGACGACTTCGCCCGGTCCAAGTCGACCGCCGAGGTCGACGTCGCGAACGCGAAGAAGGCGGCGGCCGAGCTGGCCGGCCTCAAGCAGCAGCTCCGCGACCTCGACCACGAGCGGGCGACCGCACACGTGAAGATCGACGGCGCGGTCGGCGCGACCCGGCAGGCGTCGCTGCTGGTGGACACGCTGGCGATCATCGGCCCGACCGCAGGCCCGATCGCGGCGGCCACGGCCCCGGTGTTCGCGGGCATCGCGTCCGGGGCGAGCGCTGCCGTGGTCGGTGTCGGGTCTCTGGCGCTGGCGTTCAACGGCGTCGGGGATGCGCTCAAGGCGCTGAACGACTACCAGCTCGACCCGACCGACGCGCACCTGCAGAAGCTTCAGCAGACGATGGGCGCGCTGTCTGGTGAGGGGCAGAGGTTCGTCCGGTTCCTGCAGTCGCTTCGCCCGGAGCTGCAGCAGCTACAGGACGCGGCCCAGCGTGGCCTGTTCCCCGGCATGCAGGAGGGGCTGCAGCAGGTGATGGGCCTGCTGCCGATCTTCGAACGCCTCGTCGGCGGGGCATCGCGGGCGATGGGGATGCTGGCCTCGGAGGCCGGTGCGGCGCTCACAGACCCGTTCTGGACCGACTTCTTCAACTGGCTTGCCACCGACGCGCAGGGCGCACTGCTGGGGATGGGTCGCGCGTTAGGCAACCTGGCGACCGGATTCGCTGGCGTGGTCCGGGCGTTCGACCCAATGGCCGACGACCTGGGGCGCAAGCTGGCTCAGATGGCCCGCGACTTCTCCGAGTGGGGCCAGCAGCTCGGCGCCTCCGACGGCTTCCACCAGTTCGTGGCCTACGTCGAGCGGGTCGGCCCGAAGGTGTGGGATGCGTTCTCCTCGATCGCGAATGCGTTCGCGGCCATCGTGCAGGCCGCTGCTCCGGTGGGTGAGGCGGTGCTGCCGATCATCGCCCGGCTGGCTGATGTGCTAGCTGCCATCGCCAACTCTCCGGCCGGTCCGGCGATCTTCGGCGCGGTCGCGGCGTTCGCGGCGCTCAACCGAGTGCTGCGCACCGCCGATGCCGTGCGTGCGATGCCCGCATTCCAGCGGCTTGCAGGCAGTGCAGATGAAGCCACCGCCGCTCTCAGTAGGACGGACAAGGTGCTGCGGGCCGGCCTCGGGGTAACGGCCGTCGTGGTCGGCGTGGACCTGCTCAGTGACGCCTTTGACAGGCTGTTCAACCAGACCCTCGACGGGTCGAACCTTCAGCGCAGTCTGACCGCACTCTCGCAGGGCGTTGTACAGGGGGCGTTGTTCGAGAAGTACGGCGCCGACCTAAAGGGGTTCGCCACCGACGTGCACCTGGTCTCGGACCAGATGGGATTCCTGAGCCAGCAGGCGGCAAAGATCCCCCTCATCGGGGACTTCCTCGCCGCCCCGCCGTGGCAGGAGAGCGCACAGGATGCGGCTGGGAACATTCAGCAGCTCGATGTGGCGCTGGCTCAGATGGTGGAGTCGGGCCAGAAGGCCGCCGCCGCGCGGATCTTTGCACGTCTCGCGGCATCCGCGAAGGACAGCGGGATCAGCACGAGCAGGCTCAAGGGGCTGTTCAAGCAGTACGGGGTCGCGGTCGACAACGCTGCTCGATCGACAGACTCCTATGCCGGGGCGAGCAATCGCGCGGCGAACGCTCAGGAGAAGCTGGCGGCCAAGGTAGCCGCCTCACGCTCGGCGGCCCGTCAGACCGCGCACCAGTTCGTCTCGGTCGCCGATGCTCTGGACGGTAGTGACCAGTCCCTGCGCAACTTCATCCACACGCTCGAGCAGCAGGCCGACGCGTTGGTGAACTTCGGCCGGAACGCCGCGAAGGCCGCGAATAGGGGACTCCGGTCCGGGCTCATCAAGGAACTGCAGGCCGCCGGGCCTGCGGGTGCAGCGATGATGGCGAAGCTCGCGAACGCCACCGAGAAGGAGATCGGCCGCGCAAACCGGGCGTGGGCGCGCGGCCGGAATGCGGTGGAGAAGTACGTCGACAAGGTCGCCGGTGTGCCGCCGGGAAAGACGACCAAGCTCGACGTGCGCGACCAGGCGGCCAACGCCAAGCTGGCCGCGGTGAACCGCGCTCTCGACACCTTCGATCACCACAAGTCCACCGCGACCGCCGACGTGAACAACCATCCCGCCTTCTCGGCCATCAAGGGGGCGGCCAGCGACCTGACGAGCTTCGCGCATCGGGTAGGCCGCGCCACCGCGGACGTGAATCGCCACCCGGCCGACGCCGCCCTGGCGGGGGCGAACGCGGGCGTGACCCGTTTCGGCGGCCGTCACGCGTCGGCGACGGTCGGGGTGGTCGATCACGCGTCGGGCCCGATCGCGCGGATTCGTGCGGAGTTGGCCTCTATTGACCGGTCGATCACGACGACGGTGACGACGGTGCATCGCGGCATCGGCAGCGTGTTCTCCGAGGGCGGCTACACCGGCCCGGGGCCTCGCCTGCAGCCGGCGGGTGTCGTCCACGCTGGCGAGTTCGTCATGGACGCCGCCACGGTCGATGCTGCGGGCGGTCCGGCGGCGATGTACGAGATGCGTCGCCGCCTCCGGGGCTACGAGTCCGGCGGGTACGTCGACCTGCCGGGGTACGCCGGCGGTGGTCATGTCCGTGAGCGCAACGTGTCGTGGGCCGACGACTTCGGTCTGGGCCGCCACCACGGGAACGACCTCGCCGCGGCGATCCGTGACCTGCGGCGCGAGCTGAAGCGCCAGCACGACATGGACAAGGGCGAGCGCAAGCGGCTCAACCACCGGCTCGACCGGCTGACCGGGGTCCGCTCGGCGGTCAAGGGCTTCGACCTCGGCTCGGTGCTGCCCGGTCACGACGCGGAGCCGAAGAACCCGATCCGGCACGGCGTGGTCGCCGAGCTGAGCGATTTCGAGCGGGCGGTGAAGAAGGCCGGCGGGCACTGGACCAAGGCGATGGATCACCAGGCGAACCGGGCCGAGCGCGCGGCGCTCAGCATGGACAAACTGACCCGTCGCCGCGACCACCTCGGCAAGGGTCTCGATGACCTGAAGTCGAAGATGGACTCGCTGAAGTCGACGATGTCGGGGTTCTCCGACTCGGTCGCCGGGAACTTTATGACCTCACCGTTCGGGCTGGGTGGGCAGACCTCGACGTTCACCCCGACGGTGGAGAACAGCCCGGCGCTGCGGGCAGCGACCGACCAGCTGGATGCCGCGAAGGCGCACCTGGCCTCGCTGCAGGGCGGGGGCACGCTGACCGAGCGGCTGGCGAACGCGGCCGAGGCGTCGCGGGTGGAGCGGTCGATGGTCGGGCTGCAGGCCCGGGTCGACCAGCTCTCGGCGCCGGTGACGACGACCACGAACGCGCTGGACGAGTTTCGGCGTCAGGTGGAGGCCGACACCAAGCGCGCCCAGGACTTCGCTGCCGCGTTGCGGACGCTGGGCTCGGAGCACCTGTCCAAGGACTTCCTGGGCGGGCTGGCCGCCTCGGGTGACGTGATCATGGCGACCGCGCTGGCCGGCGCCGGGCAGGCGACGGCGAGTGAGTTCTCCAAGCTGTTCGACCAGCGCAACCAGGCCGCCGCGCAGGTGGCGGCGCTGGCGACCCAGCAGGTCTACGGCGCCCAGCAGGCGGCGCTGCAGGCGCAGATCCGGCACCAGAACAAGCTGATCGACCGCACGGCGGCGTCGTTGGACCGGCTGGACGCGAAGGTGACCACGCTGGGGCAGCGGGTGGAGAACGGCGCCGAGCGGGGCGTGGCGGGTCTGCGCAAGGACATCGGGGACATCAAGGCCGCGATCCACAACCTGCCCCGGAACCAGAAGCACCACAAGCGGTGAGGGGGCGGCATGGCTGACGGGTTGCTGCTATCGGCGCTGTTCCTCAACGACGTCGCCGACCCGCTCGACGCGGCGTCGTTCCGCCTCGTCGGGGAATCCCTGCAGGTGAACTCGGCGGCCGACGTCGAGGTCGTGGCGATGGCGGGCGGGGGGACGCGGCTGGTCACCCGGCCGGGGCGGACGTGGTCGGCGCCGAATGTGGCGTTGCCGCAGTGCACCCCGGAGCAGGTCCGCTGGCTGCGTGACCACGAGGGCCGGACGGTGTGGTTCCGCGATCACCAGGGCACGAAGTTCGCGGCGGTGTACGCCCAGGTGCCGGTCGCGGAGTCGACGATCTGGCGGGACAAGGGTGACGTGGAGCTGGCGCTGTCCTCGGTCACGGCGAGCGAGGTCGTGTGATCACGGCCGCCTCGCTCGGCGTCGACCAGGCCACGCTGGACAGGCTGATCGCGTCCGGGCAGGTCGGGCAGGGCTGTGACCTCCTGGACACCTCCAACCGGGTCGTGGGCGACCTGACGGCGGACATGCGCGCGGGCGGGGAGGTCACCCACGACAACTTCGCCGACGCCGGGCAGACGGCCGGGAAGTGTCAGGTGCAGTTGATGCGGGCGCTGGCGTGGGGGCGGGACCGGATCCGTCCGTGGGTGTCGCTGTCCGACGACGCCGCGTCGGTGCGGATCAACCAGGGCGTCTACGTGCTCAACACGCCGCAGGACGCCGGCGGGGAGGACCCGGCGACCTACGACGTGCTGGGCTACGACCTGACCAGCCTGCTGAACGACCTGGTCGGCGACACCCGCGTGGTGGTCGCCGGGACGACGTACCTCGACGCGTTGCGGCAGGTGCTGACGGACTCGGGGGTCGGCGCGCAACTGCTGGTCGACGGGACCGCGCAGGCCACGCCGCTGCCTTACACGATGGTGTGGTGCCTCTACGACGGCGGGCCGTCGTGGCGGGCGATCTGCAACGACCTGCTCCGCGCGATCGCCTACGTGCCGTTGTGGGCCGATGAGAACGGGGCGTTGCGGTCGGGCCCGGAGGTGGGCGTGGCTCAGGCTCCGGTGGGTCGCCGGTTCACCACGACGGCGCCGGGCTCGAACGTGGCGAAGTCTCCGGCGTGGACGCGGGATGAGGACTTGTGGGCGGCGCCGAACGCGTGGCGGTTCATCCGCACGAACATGGCGACGACGCCGGTCGACGGGGATGGGATCTATGAGCCGCCGGTCAACCAGTCGACGGGGCTGTCGTCGGTGGACTCGGTGGGCCGGGTGCGGTGGAAGGTGGTCTACCTCGATGCTGCCGACCAGGCGTCGCTGGTCGCCCAGGGTGACCAGGTCGTGGCTGAGGACATGGCGGCCGGGCAGACGGTGACGTTCTCGACGTTCACGCCGACCGCCTCGCACGGCGACGTGGTCGTCTTCGACGGCGGCGGCCGGTCGGACAAGCTGCCGGTGGCGTCGTGGGTGACGAACCTCGACGGCATGCCGGGCCAGTGGGTCGCCGGTGGCACCCGTCCGGAGCCGCCTGCGCCGCTGTCGGCCTCGGCGACTGGGACGGTCACGCAGGCTTCGACGGCGGGTCTGCGGGTGGTGGTCGACGGCGCGTCGCAGGACAGCCCCGCGAACAGCCTCGACGGCGCGGCCTACACGGTCGGGCAGCGGGTGACGATTTCGGTACGCAACCCGGTGCAGCCGCTGGTGCAAGGCGTCGA